>NZ_JBEXYL010000055.1:0-64949 GCF_040630895.1 Streptomyces sp. NPDC005728 | reverse complement strand
CCACACCGGTCTTCTCGCGCCAGCCGGTGGCAGCGATGGCGAACAGCGCCAAGTAGCCCCCGGTGACGACCACCATGATGACGGTCCATGCGAAAAGGCGCTGCAAAGCCGCAGGTCAAGCCATCTCGTCGGTAGTCTTTCGCCGACCGGCTATGCGATTGACTGGGGCCGGTAATGATCGAACGATGCGCAATTCCTGGGGGCCACGCAGTGAAGAGCAACGACATTCCGCTGATACCGGACGCGGTGTGGCTGGAGAAACGGCTGGGCGAAAGCTCGCTCTGGCGACCGGACGAGGCCGGTCTGCCGGCCGAACTGACCCATGCCGGATCGAGAGAGTTCCTGCTCACGGTCGGCTTTCCCGCCATCCACCTCGACGTCGTGGGGATCGACACGCGGCACCTGCGGGACGAGGACGGGATGGAACCGTTCGATGCCGACGAGATCTATGGGGAACGCTACCCCGACGACGACTCCCCGCCCAAGAACTTCTGCTTCACCGTGGCCACCTGGTACGACCAACACCTGATGCTCGACGCGGCGGACGGTGGCATCACCCACTACGACCCCAACGGATGGGACCACGGGGCCGGGTGGAAGGGACCGGCCGTCGACGACCTACCCACGCTGGCCGTGCTCCTCGGGCTGATCGCCGAGTCGAGCAACGCCCTGGAATCGGCCGACGATGCCGTACGCGCGGCCGCCATCACCGACCTGCGTAACCGCATGAGCGGCCAGGAACCGTATGTGGACGACTCTTCATTCTGGGACGAGATTTTCGAGAGTCTGGGCTGAGAGCGAGCGTGGTGGCAGGGGCGTCGTCGTACGTGCGCCGCAACGGCGCAGCCGGGGAAGCGCCGGGCATGCGGGCAAGGACAGAGTCTGGTCCTTGCCCGAGCGGGTCCTGTCAGGGGTGGCCCTAGCGGGGTGTTCGGCCACGGGTGGGGCCTACGGCCGGGACTCCCGTCGGGCGCGCCGCCAGTGCGAAGCACGACATGCGTCTGCCTCGCGGCCGCAGCCGCAGCCGCAGACACCGCGCTCACGGTGTTCGTGATGCCCCAGCCGCTTTGCTGAACCGTCCCGTACGCGTCGTCCCCGGTGTACGCGGAGGACTTTCCGCTTCCCGGCCCTCAAATCTCATGACGCCGCAACGCAGCCGTCGGCGCCCTCCTCAGTGGGCTGCTGGGCCCTGTGAGGGGATATCTGCGGCGCTATAGAGAGCGGCGAGGGATGCGGCCACTTGCTGTTGCACCGCTTCAGCCAAGGCAACTCCCTGCACCGAGGAAACCAGTTGCTGGGCGAGCTGATGGAGTTTGGTGTTCGTGTTCTGAGAGACCATGACCAGCACGTTCCAGGCATCCTCGGAGCCGAGGCTGAACGCTGCCATCAGGACTCCCATGGCCTGGTCGATGACGGAGCGCGTTTGCATGGCGCGGCGAAGCTGCGCGACCTCGATGCACAGGTCCTCCTCGGTGCTCAAGGCGTCCTCCTGGGTATCTGAAGCCTGCGGGGCGCAACCTGCTCTACGGCACGTACGGGGTGCGAAGCTGCGGCGCGAACAGTGGTCCTGTACCGGTCGCGCACAAGAGACGCCGGACCTGGCGGCTGGCTGCGCGGATGGTGAAGGCCTTGCCGGTGTTCAGGGCGTTGCGCCGCGCGGTCAACAGCACATTCAGACCGGAGCAGTCGCAGAACGTCGTCCCGGTCAGGTCGAGGTCAACGCCTTGAGGGCTGCGCCCAACGGCTTCCCGCAAGGCGGATTCCAATGCCTGTTCCGTGCAGAGATCCAGCTCGCCGCAGATCGTCACCAGCACGTGCCCACAGCGCAAAGAGACATTGATCGTCAAATCCTGCAGCGGTGCGCCTGCAGTGGCGGGGAGATCAACCGTTGTTGCGTGCACGGTCATGTCATCCGCCCTCGCGCGTTGCCGTGGAAGCCTCAGCTCGGACATAGCCGCCTCCCGCCGGTGCCCGATGGGTCGCTTCTAAGGCTCCGCTCACTTACCTCACCCGTCAAGAAATACTGGAAAATTATTTCGCCCTTTGGATTACGCGAACAGGACGCCTACCCTGAGACGCATGGGAGAAGTACCGGAGCCGCACACAGGCTGGACGTTCCTCACCAACCACGCCAGGGTGCTCGCCACGATCGCGGACGATCACACGACCCGCATGCGCGATATCGCCGCGCGCTGCCGACTCACCGAACGCGCGGTCCAGAAGATCATTTCCGACCTGGAAGCCGACGGGTACCTCACCCACACACGTGAAGGCCGAGTCAACGCCTACCGCATCCAGCCCGGAACCATCCTGCGGCACCCGGCCGAGGCAGGACTGACCGTGGCGGATCTGCTTTCACTCCTGGCCCAGCACGAGAGCGGCCACCCGAACGAGATCCATCACCGTGGGTAAGCTCCCGGTATTGCTGCCGGAAGAGATCCCGGTGCTCTCGCAGACGGCGGCTATCTGCACGGCGGTGAGCACGAGGACGACCGCGAGGAATGTGGGAGCTTCGGCACTCTCGCCGAAGCCATCGCAGTGATCTTGATGCCGGTCCGACTGCTGGCCTTCTCTGGGCTGCCCCGGGCTACAGCCGGTCTCCTGAATGTGGGCGGTTGCGTGATCTGGCCCCTTGCTTCACTCCGCGGTCTAATGCCGTGCCATGGACGCAGGAGTGGCAGCTGTAATCGGTGCAGCGATCGGCACCCTCGGGGGTGCTGGGGGCGGGTTGGTCACCGCCATGAGCCAGGGTTTCCACCAGAGACAGCAGCGGCAGATCGACCAAGAACACAGGCGGGTAGAGGCGCGCCGTAACGCCTACAGCATGTGTATCAACACTTCGAAGCAAGTGTCCGCGGCTTGGTGGAAGTTAGCAGCGAGTCTGCGCGTCGAGGGGAGTACGGAGGAACAATGGCATGAGCCCGCGGCCGGCGCCCATGCGGCATGGGCGCCCTTCAGCTCTGCGGTGGCTGAGGTTACGGTCGTAGGCCCCACATTTGTTGCTGACGCGGCCGATGCTCTCCGACAGGCAATGGGCGCACCTGGGTGACCATGCCGGACATTGCATCCACCACCATCACCACCAGGCAACCGATTATTGTTTGCTGAGCTGCCTGGCTTCAAGAAACTTTCGAAGTGCGCAGCCGATTGTGTTCGAGGACGGAACTCGGGGCTGTCAGCAGTGCACAGCGTTCCTCGATCCGATCGACTGGTGCGACGCCTGACAGTTCGAGAAAGCGTGCGGAATCTGCGGCGTCCTGCCCGGCTTGCTCCTTCGCACTGCCCAGCCGGAGTGTCCGGAGTGTGCAGATGGCCACGTCTGCCTCCGAGTCACCGTCCGTCGATCCGGCCACGATGCTCGAAGACGCGGCGGCGTTCAGCGCGGAATCACCCAGCCCGGCGCCCACGTCCCGGCGGCGTCGTGGCCGGTCGCTGTGGCGGCGAGGTGGGCGCGGAGGGTGGCCAGCGCCGGGTGGGGGTTGTCGCGGTGCCAGAGGAGCGAGTGCGGGTAGACGGGCGTCGGGTCGGTCACCGGGATGCGGCGCAGGCCGTGGTCCGCGGGCCAGACTAGGCGGGTGTACTCGCCCATGAAGGTGGCCAGGGCCGGGGTGTCGGCGATGGTGTCGAGGAGTGCGTCGGAGCCGAAGTTGGGGCCGGTCGCCTCGATGGTGAGGCCGAACTCGGCGACGAGGTCGTCGTAGTAGGCGGCCCACTCGGTACCGGGGACGATGCCGGGCATCCAGATCCGGTGCCCGGCGAGCTGAGCGAGGGGCACCGACCGGGCGCCCGCCAGCGCGTGGGCGGGGCCGGTGAGGAGCTGGAGCGGCTCGTCGAGCACTCGGACGGACTCGATGTCCTCGGGAAGGGGCCGGCCGGGCGCCGCGACGGCGCGGAAGGACGCGTCGATCGCACCCGACCGGATGGCGGTGACGGCCGTCTCGATGTCGAACAGCATCACCACGTCGAGGTCGATCTCGGGGTGTGCGCGGTGGAAGCCGCGCAGCAGGCCCGATTGTGCGCCGCGCGAGGCGATCACGTCGACGCGTAGCGGACGGCGGCCGGTACGCACGGACGCAACCGCGCGCTCGGCGACGCGCAGCAGCTCGCGCGCGTGCGGCAGGAACGCCTGCCCGTCGATGGTGACCTCGGCGCCGCGCGCGGTGCGGGTGAACAGCCGCACGCCGAGGTTGCGCTCCAGCGCGGCGATGCGCTTGGAGACGGCCTGCTGGGTGACCCCCAGCTCGGCGGCGGCCTCCTGGAACTGCCCCGCGTCGGCGGCGGCGACGAAGGTCCGGACGGTGTCTAGGTCCATGTCGACACCCTACGGGTACAACCATTGGTTGTGGCCCCGTGCTCCTGTGGTTGTTTGATCCCCGGGTGCGGTGCTCGCTTTGATGTTTCCGATCGCGGATCGGTTGTGCGAGTGAGTGGCGAGGGGCGGCGGGCATGAGGAGCGGGCACCGGCTGGGACATCTGCCCGGAGATCGGCCGGGGCGGCAGTTCGGATGGCTCTGGGGAGCGTACGGGACCAGCGCGCTCGGCACGTGGCTCGCCTTCGGCGCGTTCCCGCTGATCGCCATCCGGGTGCTGCACGCCGGACCGGCCGAGCTCGCCGCGCTCTCCTCCGTGGGGGCTGCGGTGGGCGCGGCCGCGGCGGTGCCGCTCGGCCCGTGGGTGGAGTTCCGCCGCAAGCGGCCGGTGCTGATCGCGATGGACCTGGTGCGGTTCGCGGCGCTGCTGACGATCCCCGCCGCCTTCGCGCTCGGCGTGCTCACCTTCCTTCAGCTCCTGCTGGTCTCCATCGTCGTCGCGGCGGCCGACATCACCTTCCGCGCCGCCTCCGGCGCCTATCTGAAGATGCTGCTGCCGGCCGAGGACCTGCTCGTCGCCAACGCCCGGTTCGAGTCCACGGCCTGGACGACCACGATCATCGGACCGCCGCTGGGCGGCGCCGCGATCGGGCTCCTCGGTCCGGTGGCGACGGTGGTGGCCGACGCGGTCAGCTACCTGCTCTCGGCCCTGGGCATCCGCGCGACGGGCTGGCACGAACCGCGGCCCGAGCGCCGGGAGGCCGCCCGCATGCGGGCCGTGGACCTGCTCGACGGTTGGCGGTACATCCTCGCCGACACGACGCTGCGTCCACTGTTCTTCAACACCGCCTTGTTCAACGGCCTGGTGATGGCCGCCCAGCCGCTGCTTGCCGTCCTGATGCTCGGCCGGCTCGGGTTCACACCGTGGCAGTACGGCCTCGCCTTCGCCGCACCATCGATCGGCGGACTGCTCGGTTCACGGCTGGCCCGACCGCTCGTCACCCGATTCGGACAGCACCGGGTCCTGGTCGGGACCGGGGCGCTGCGCGCGATCTGGCCCGTCGGCCTGGCCTTCCTGGGGCCGGGCACCGGAGGGCTGCTGCTGGTGATGGGCGTCGAGCTCGGGCTCATCTTCTGCTGCGGGGTCTTCAACCCCGTCTACGCCACCTACCGCCTCGAGCGCACCACGACCGACCGGGTCGCCCGCACGCTGTCCGCCTGGGCGGTGACGACCAAGGCCTCGACCGCGCTCCTCACGGCCGTCTGGGGCGTGCTGGGCGGCCTGCTCGGCCCGCGTACGGCCATCGGCCTGGCCGGCGTGCTCCTGCTGGCGACCCCGCTGCTGCTCCCCCGCCGCGCGACAGCGCATCGCTCCGAGCCGAAACCGGCACCGAGCCGCACCTGACGGACCACCACGGCCGCCACGGCCATGACCGCGATCGGGTTGCGCCGCCCTTCTCCGGAGTGGTTCACCGTGCCTGGGCCGTTTCGTTTTGATCACCGAGCCCGAATGCATCAAGATGCCGCATCGCCGGTGGGGGCGGGTCATGCATCGCTCGTCGCTGTTGCGCCGCTGATAGGTCCCACAGCCGGGCATGCGTGTGGCTCCCCGAGATGATCCGGTAGCCGAGGTCCGCCGGGAGGGACGGGCTACGGCCGATGAGTTTCTCCGTGATCCGCAGTCAGAGATCATGGTTGGTGCGTTGCAGCCGCGAGTGCGGTCGAAGCGTGCACCGACCTGACCTGCTGAGAACCAGATACGAGATATCGAGGAACCTTAGATGCGTACCCTGATCAGCACCGCCTTCATCTCGCTCGACGGCGTCGTGGAGTCCCCAGGCGGTGAGCCCGGTTACCGGAACTCCGGGTGGACCTTCAAGGACGTCGAATTCCTCCCCGAGGCATTCGACATCAAGGGCCGCGAGCAGAAGGAAGCCACCGCGATGCTGCTGGGCCGGACCAGCTACGAGGCCTTCAGCCCGGTGTGGCCCGACATGGAGGACTTCGCCGCCTACAAAGTGATGCCGAAGTACGTCGTCTCCACCACGCTCGCCGAGGACGACCTGGTGTCGAACTGGGGCGAGACCATGATCCTGCGCTCGCTCCACCAGGTCGCCGCGCTGAAGGAGACCGAGGGCGGCCCGATCATCGTCCACGGCAGCGCCTCCCTGAACCAGAGCCTTTCGGACGCCGGCCTGATCGACCGATACCACCTCCTCGTCTTCCCGCTCCTGCTCGGCGCCGGCAAGCGCCTGTTCAGCGCCACGGACAAGGACACCCAGAAGCTGAAGCTGGTCGAGCACGAGGCCTACGCCAACGGCCTGCAGAAGAACGTGTTCGACGTCGTCCGCTGACAAGGCGCCCGCACTCGCCTGACCGTCGCGTCTTCGGAACATGGCACACGTCGGAGGGACGCTCGACGGTGTCGCGCTGCATGTAGGTCTCCCGGTGGAAGGCCGACGGCCTGCCGCCCCGGCTGCCCCGACGTGGCCGGTGGCGCCGCTGATCCGCGGGGACCGGGATGACCGCTCGGATACCGCGCTTGCGCAGGTACTCACGGATGGCGCGCGACGAGTAGGCCTTGTCGGCCAGAGCCACGTCCGGCCGAGTTCGGGGCCGTCCGCACCGGCGCGGGACACGCAGGCGGGCCATCACGTCCGTGAAGGCGGGTGCGTCACCGGCCTGGCCGGCGATGAGGTGGAAGGTCAGGGAGCGGCAGTTGCCGACGGCTGCGAGATGCATCTTCGTGATCAGCCCGCCGCGGGACCGGCCGATGGCGTGGTCGTCCGGCTCGCCGGCCGGGGCCCCCTTTTGCGGGCCCCGGACGCATGCTGGTGGGCACGAACGATCGTGGAGTCCACCGAGACAGCCCAGTTCAGGTCCTCATCGGCGTCGGCCGGGGCCATCAGCGCGGTGAACACCCGCTCCCCCGTGCCGTCCACGGCCCACATCCGCAGCCGGTTGTTGACGCCCCTCCAGTTGCCGTACTTCTCCGGCAGATGGACCCCTTGCGAGCTGGTCTGAAACTTCCAGGCGATCGCATCGATCACTTGGCGGTGGTCCCGCCATCGCCCACCCCGCTTCGGCGTCCGGTCCGGCAGCAACGGCTCGATCCACGCCCAGTGCGCATTAGTCAACGGCACACCCGGGCCAACGATCAGATGTTCCAAACGAAACGGCCCAGTGTTGTGACCGGAAGGGCCCACCGGCTCGCGACACCTCCGGTCCGCCCGCACGGCTTCACCCAGGGCAGAACGCCGCTCCCTTGCTCTGGTGCCCCGGATCCCTAGGCTCAAGGGGTGAGCACTCATGCGCCGAACGAAGCCCGCGTCATCCCCCTGCGCCCGCAGGCCTCGCCGCCCGGTTCCGGTGGGCCGGCCCGCGCCCCGCAGCGACCGGCGGGAGCCCCGCAGACGCCCGCGCCGAGGGAACCCCTGTGGCGCGACCTCGTCGGTGATGCGCTGCGGCGCGAGCGGCTCGGTCAGGAGCGCACGCTGAAGGACGTCGCGGAGGCGGCCCGGATCTCGATGCCGTACCTGTCGGAGCTGGAGCGCGGACGCAAGGAGGCCTCCTCCGAGGTGCTCGCGGCCGCCGCCCAGGCCCTCGGGCTCGGCCTCTCCGACCTGCTCTCGCTCGCCCAGGACGAGCTGGCCCGGTGCGCCCGGAGCCGGGTGGGCCGAGCGGGCCAGGTGGGCCGAGGCCGCACATCGCCCACGGCGCAGTACGAGGGCCTCTGCCTCGCCGCCTGACCGAACCGACGGCCGGTACGACAGCCCCCGCCTCGCCGCCTGACCGAACCGACGGCCGGTACGACGTGGCGCAACACCGCCGTACCGGCCGGCTCGTCGGCCTTCGGCCACGGCCGCGGGAGGTCAGACGAACGCGAGCCGTCGGCTCAGCACCTCGTCGGCGAGCCCGTAGGCGACGGCCTCCTCGGCGGTGAGCACCTTGTCCCGGTCCATGTCCGCGCGCAGCGTCGCCACGTCGTGATGCGTGTGCCGGGACAGGACCTCCTCCACCTGCGAGCGGACGCGGACCATCTCCTTGGCCGCGAGGCTGAGGTCGGAGACCGTCCCCTGCCGACCGCCGCTGGCCGGCTGGCCGAGCAGCACCCGCGCGTGCTGGAGCACGAACCGTCGCCCGGGATCTCCGCCGGCCAGCAGCACCGCCGCCGTCGACGCCGCCTGACCGACGCAGAACGTGGAGATCGGCGCCTGCACGAACGTCATCGTGTCGTAGATCGCCATCAGCGAAGTGAACGATCCACCGGGCGAGTTGAGATAGATCGAGATCTCCTGCTCCGGGTTCGCCGACTCCAGATGCAGGAGTTGCGCGATGACCACATTGGCGACCCCGTCATCGATCTCGGTGCCGAGGAAGATGATCCGCTCGTTCAGCAGCCGGCTGAAGACGTCGTAGGACCGCTCACCCTGCGCGGTCCGCTCGATGACGTACGGAACCGTGTACGACCCCATGTCACAACCCCATCCGTCGGCGCGACGCGGCCGGGCGGATGTCGGCGAGCGACTCCACCACCCGGTCCACGATCCCGTACTCCCTGGCCTGCTCGGCCGTGAACCAGCGGTCCCGGTCGCCGTCCCGCGTGATCGTCTCCTCGCTCTGCCCGGTGTGCTCGGCGGTGATCCGCTCGATGGCCTTCTTGGTGAACTGGAGGTTCTCCGCCTGGATCTCGATGTCCGCGGCGGTGCCACCGATGCCCGCCGAGGGCTGGTGCATCATGATCCGCGCGTTCGGCAGCGCGAACCGCTTGCCGGGCGCCCCCACGGTGAGCAGGAACTGGCCCATGCTGGCGGCGAACCCCATCGCCAGTGTCGAGACGTCGTTCGGGACGAGCCGCATGGTGTCGTAGATGGCGAGCCCCGCGGTGACCGACCCGCCGGGGCTGTTGATGTACAGGCTGATGTCGGTACGCGGGTCCTCCGCCGACAGCAGCAGCAGTTGCGCGCACACCCGGTTGGCCGACACGTCGTCGACCTGTGTGCCGAGGAGGACGATCCGCTGGGCGAGCAGCTGTGCCGCGAGATGGTCGTCGAAGCGGCTGGGCGGTGTGTCGCCCTCCTCCGCGCGGGGCGGGAGCGTGGTGAGTGGAGTCATCAGGTCTCCTTGTCGAGGCGGGGATGCCGTTGACTCCACTCTTGACCTCGGGAGATCCCCGGATGCGGTTTCTCTGCTCGCCGCAGATTCGCCACCGGCAGAAATGACGGCTCAGTCCTTCTCGCGCAACTGCCGGAAGAACGCGGTTAAGTCCGCCACCAGCAGGTCCGGCTCCTCCATGGCCGCGAAGTGTCAGCCCCGCTCGAACTCCGTCGGGCGCTGCTCGATGTTCTCCGTCCGCTCCGCCCTGTGCCGCAGTGGCACCTGCAGGTCGGCCGGAGAACACGGCGAGCACGGTGTCATCGTCGGCGGCCGCGACATCGACGACGACCAGGCCCGGCCGGCTGACGTACATGTGCGGTCCGTGGAAAGGGGCTTGGGACGTGTACGAGGGTCTCCGCTGGTGGGTCGATGAGGAGAGCCGGAGCCGACGACACGATGCCCCTCCGGAAGCCCCCTGCCAGCACCCCGATCCACAGCCACCGCGCATCCGCACCGCATCGCATCGCGTGTGACAGCGTTGTACGGAACCTGTCACAGGGCTCCCACCGCCAAGTGCCGCCGCTACCCCCAGAGCCCCATCGGGTGGGATGTTTGCCGACCGGAGAGGCCCGCAAAGGGCCACAGGGAGGGATCGGGGTGGGCACCTTGACGCGCCAGCAATACCGCACCAGCAACGACAGAACCGCCGGACGGGCTCGGAGAATGGGCAGGACCGGCGGAAACGACACAACGCAACGCCGTCGGGCGGCGGTGACCGCCACGGCACTTGCCATGGCCCTACCCCTGACCCTCAGCGCCGCACGAGACGCGTCGGCGGCGGGCGACCACCAGATCGTCTTCGCCCGCTACACCGCGGCCGCACCCGTCGAAGACCTCTACGCGATCTCCTCCGGCGGTGGCACGCCCGTCAAACTCACCCACACCTCCACCGTCAGCGACGTGATGCCCAGCTGGTCCCCGGACGGCAAGCGGGTGGCCTTCGTCCGCTATGGGTCCGGTGGCGCCATCGACGGCATCTGGACGATGAAGACCGCGGGCGGCGACCTGAAGGCCGTCCCCGGCACCAAGGGCGCCTCCGACCCGGCGTGGTCACCGGACGGCAAGCGGCTCGCCTACGCCAAGCCGGTCGGCACCCAGCGCGAGATCTATGTGGCCGACATCGACGGCACCCCCGCCACCCGACTCACCCACAACGCGGCGGACGACCTCCATCCGACGTGGTCCCCGGACGGTAAGTACCTGGCGTTCAACCGTGCGGACGCGGGCGGACACAGCAGAGTGATGCGGATCCGGCTGTCCACCCTGGCCCAGACGGCGGTCACCGGGTCCGGCTCCCACGACTGGACGCCCGACTGGTCGCGCAGCAACCGGATCGCCTTCAGCCGCGTGGACTCTTCGGGATTCGCCCATCTCTACCTCGTCCGCCCCGACGGCACCGGACTGCACCGCATCACCGCGGCCCGCCTCAACGACAAGAACCCCTCGTGGTCCCCGGACGGCAGCCGCTTGGTCTTCACCAGAGGCGGTGCCGACGACGCGGACCCCGAACACCTCTACCTGGTACGGGCCGACGGCACCGGACTGACCCAGCTCACCAAGACCGACTCCCATGACCTGGAGGCTGACTGGCGCCGGTAAGGCGCCCGTCGGCGACCGGCGGCTTGCCCCGGCTCGACGCGGGTTACGGAGCGAGGTCGAGCGGACGATCAACCGGCTGAAGATCTTCCGCGCGGTCGCGACCGTTACGACTGTGAGGAGGTCGGGGGGAGCCGCCGTCCCCGTCGCCCGGAGCCTTCTTGCTCACGCCGCCGTCGTCAGCACGGCCCCCACAGCCGACGGTCCTGCGCGGGGCCGGATCGCTCCTCGAACCACTCGGGTCGCACCACGTCCCCGCGTAGTTCGCGGCCTACGCGAACGACACCGAGGTGTTCCACCGGCTCCGCGCACCAGCCCCGCAGAGCGAGGCCGACACGGCCTCGCTCGTGGAGGCCCTGCTCACCGAGCAGAACGAGGACGGTAGCGCCGTATCCGCCGTGACGGACACCGCGACCAGCCAGGTGGTCGGGTGTGCCTGGGACCTGTCGCTGCGATATCGGATCGAGGGTCGGAGCTGTCTGGCGGCCGCTTAGGATCAGCCCATGATCGCTGACCTCCAGTGTGTGGTGCTGGACTGTTCCGAGCCGACGGAACTCGCCGAGTTCTACCAGATGCTGCTCGGCGGGGCTGTCAATCAGGAGGATCGGCGATGGGCCCTGGGTGAGGGCTGGGCCACCTTGCACACGCCGTCCGGCCTCGTCCTCGCCTTCCAACGGGTGGCCGACTACATGCCGCCGCAGTGGCCGGACTCGACCCGGCCTCAGCAGTTCCATCTGGACTTCGGGGTCGCAGACCTGGACCGAGCCCAGGAACAGGTGCTGGCCTCGGGGGCGAGGATGCTGGATGACGGTTCCGGTGGGCGGAGCTGGCGTGTCTATGCCGATCCGGCAGGACATCCGTTCTGCCTGGTACGGCACTGAGGAGAGGGAACCAGCTGTCGACACCCGGCGCACGAGCACGGCCGGACGAGGAGGGCGGCCGCGGTCACGGTGCCGAGGTGGACCAACGTGTTGCGATCTTTGTACCTCTCTGTCGAAGCCCGGAGGCCGCCCGGCGCGTGAACCCCGGCGCAGGCGGGCGGGCTTGTGGTCCTTCTTCTCCGGGATCACGTGCCGGATACCGCGCTCGGGGAGGTAGATGCGGATCTCGCGGTTGCTGATTGCCTTGTCGGCGCCACGCTGTCCGGGGTGCGGCGGGGGCACCCGAGCCACGTGCGGGGAACCCCGATTTTGTCCATGCCCGGCTGGAACTGCGTGCAGTCCGCCCGCTGCCCCGGCAAGGTCAGCGGGAACCGACGCCGCCGCCCCCAGCGAGGCAACCGGCGCCTTCAATTGGCACGAGGCCATGAGGATTCCACGGCACCGTCGCCGCGAACCGGCTCTGGCTTCGTCCATGATCCGCCGGACAGAACCTGACGATGAGGCGCGCGAAAACCAGTGGAGCAGCGCCGCCGGACGCCATTACCGTGCTGCCGAACCAAGTCGTCTGGTCAAGGACGTGCCATTGTACACCCTGTGAGACCTCCCGAGCGCTGATTCGTCGCGCGTCGCGCATGTGCGCCGCGCTCCTTTCTGCTGCCGACTTCTCACTGAAACCGGTGTATTTCTGTGCTCAACAACTGGGTGGTCGCGCCCACCTGCCTGCCGCTCGTTCTCCGCCGTTGCCACGCGTGTGCATCCGAGCGCTTCCGGGCAAACGGTAAATTCCGCGTCAACGCAAACCACAAGCTCATCGACGCCTGGCTCCTCGCGCTCTGTACCGCTTGCGGGGAAACGACAAAGCTCACGGTCCTGGAGCGTATGAACGTGCGCTCCGTGCGACGTGAGCTGCTGGACCGGCTGCATGCCAACGACCCTGGTCTGGCGGCTGAGTTGCTCCAGGATCCGGTCGTGTGTCGCCGTAATCGCATCACCCTGGACTGGGACAACGCCTGGCGCCTCGACACCGGCGGATCGGATCACCTGGACCGCGAGGTGATCGACGTCTCGGTCCGCTTTGCGGCGCGGATCCCTGTCCGGCCGGTGCGACTGATCGCTGAAGGGTGCGGTCTTTCGCGGGCCGAGGTCGAGAGACTGATCACGGAGGGGAATCTCGTTTCAGCAGTCCGGCTGAGCGGCAAGCTCTCCGGCGACTTCACCTTCACGCTCAAGCGCTGAGCCCTCCTCGGACCAGGGGCCTGTCCGGCAAGATCCGCCGGACAGGCCCTAGCCGAGACGGTCGACGGCCTCCTTGGCCTCCTTCAGGTCGGCGCCCGTGGCCTCCCGGTACACCTTGATCGCGTGAATCTTCTTTCCCTCGCGTACGAGTGCGGCCACCTCGTCCATCCGCGGGTGCTCCTCGCGCAGGTCCAGGTGCTCCATGATCAGGTCGAGCTTGCGCTCGACGCGCGCGAGGCGCCGGTCGGCCCGTGCGAACCGGCTCTCGGTGCTGAGGATGCAGCCGAGCACGGCCAGTGCGAGAGCAAGAAAGCCCACTATGTCCATGACCGTGATCTTAGAAGCCCTTGCACATTCCGTGACGTGGACACGCCCGCCGGGTGGTGATCCGGGCGCGGGCGGCTGGACGGAGTGGAAGGGACAACCGCATGACGTGGTCCCTGTCCCTCCCCCAGCCGATGCTGACCCTCGCCGTGGACAGACTGCCTGCCCGCCGGGTGGGCGGCGGAGCCTGCATGGGGCGGCGCCGAAGCCAGGCGGGCGCGGCCGGCGCACTTCGTCGTGGTCGACGTAGCCTCAGCGCGTGTGGACGTTGAACTGATAGAAGGCGCGCCCGAGTTCGGCCGCCTGATCGCCGCGGTCGAGGAGGCCGGCGAGCGCGTCCGGGTCGCCACGGACGGCGAGCCGGCCAGAGCGCTGCTGACGGCGGCTGAGCCGGCAGTACTGGAGTACTGGGCCGCACGTCACAACAAGGGTGCGCGACCGGAGGACGAGCCGGGTACGGACGTCAGGGCTACATGAGGCCGAAGCAGTCGGCGGCGTTCGCCGAACTCCTCGCCCGTCAGGCCCCGATCGACGCCGAGAACTGAACAGCGAACCCGTCTGGCCGCACTCGCCGACCAGCGGCAACGCAGAGGAAGTGCGGCCGGTTGAAGGTGATGTCAGACCTGTCTGCCAAGCTCCGGTCATGGAGATGACGCTGCAACTGACGATCGACTGCGCCGACATACAGAGGCTGGTGGCGTTCTGGAGCGAGGCTCTGGGATACGTACCCGAACCTCCACCGGGCGGTCATGCCACGTGGCGGGAGTACTGGGCAGCCACGGGGGTGCCCGAGGAGGAGTTGCCTGTCGGTGCGGGCGATACCCCGGAGTCGATCGTCGATCCCGCGGGGCAAGGGCCGCGGGTGTGGTTCCAGCAGGTTCCGGAACCCAAAGCCACCAAGAACCGCATACACCTCGACCTGAAGGTCGGCGGCGGCCGCGACATCCCGATGGCGGTCCGCACGCAGCGGGTCACCACCACGGTGGAGAGACTCATCGAAGCCGGCGCCAGCGTGCTTCGGGTCACGGATGAGCCGGACATGGGCCACTACGCCGTCGTGCTGCAGGACCCGGAAGGCAACGAGTTCTGCGTTGTCTAGGAGTCGTTCGGCCACGCTGCTCATCGCCACTCGCTGACGGCTGCGACCAGCACGGTCGCCTCGTAGCGGAGGGCAAGTATCACCCTGTCCCACAGCGCCTGCTCATCTACGACCTTGATCCAGCCCGTTCGGCCGGCTACGTCACCGCGGTCAGCGTTGCGTAGACCACGACGTTGCTCAGGTAACCGGTGCGTTTGGTGTAGCCGCCACCGCAGGTGATCAACCGGAGTTCGGGCCGGCCGGAACTGCCGTAGACCTTTTCACTGGGGAACTTCTTCCTGTCGTAAAGCTCGACGGCGCGGACGGCGAACACAGCTGTCCGCCGGTCCGCCCGGGTGATCTCGATGGTGGCGCCCTCGGTCAGGGCGCCGAGGTTGTAGAAGACACCGGGGGCACCGGTGGGGGTGTCCACATGCCCGGTGGCGATGGCGGTTCCTGCCGAGCCGGGAGCCGTGCCGTCGCCGTACCAGCCGGCGAGCCCGGGTTTGCCACCTGGTGGAGTACGTAGCGCCCCTGCCGCATCGAGGCCCACTCGTGTCATCGGGGCGTTCACGCCGATGGCGGCGATCCGGAGCCGGACCGGATCCGCGGGGGGCAGCGGATGGACCGTGGGGCGGGTGGGGTCCGCAGAGGTCGAGAAGGCCTGGGCCGCCGATGGCTGCGGTGGCTCCTCGTCGCGCACCCCGCTGATCAGCAGCACCGCACCTGCCGTCATTGCGCAGGCCAGAAGGAGCACGGCGGGGATGAACGGAACTCGGGAAGCACTGATGTGGTGTCCGGGCGCCATCGCGGTTGAGCCTTTGCTTCACGGAGGGTGCGTTGCAGCGGGTGGTGTGGGCCTCGCGGTGGACGCGTCTCGCGGCCACCGGATCGATGCCGTTTCGGGGCCGGTTACAGGCCGAAGTGGACGGGGCCGGCCGGCAGGGTCGGACGGTCAGGTTCGGTTGTCGTTCGGGCGGCGCCACATCCAGACCACACCTCCGGCGGCGGCCGTGACGAGCAGCCCACCGCCCAGGGCGAGACCCATGCCTGTTTCTTCGGCCGGACCGAAGCCGGCACTGACGGAGCCACTCGGAGGGCGACCGGTGACCTGGTACGTTTCCGTGACCTTGGTCAGTGGCGGACACTTCAGGGTGACTGTGTCGCTGCCCGGCCTGGTTTCTTCCGGGATCTGGAACTGGCCGGTGAGTACCCCCTCCTCGTCGCCTTCGAAGAGCTGGAACTCTCCTCCCACCTCCGACCGGCCCTTGCCGTAGTCCGCGTCAGGGTCGCAGGCCCTCGTACTGACCGTGACCGTGGAACCCGGGTAGGCATTCCACGGGTCGATACGGACATCTGAGTCATCAGTGGCGGCAGCGACCGGGATCTGTAGTCCGAGGGCACCGAGAGCCAGGCCGATACCTGCACCCACCTGTGTGTAACGCATGCGAATCCTCCAACGAAGCCTCTCCTGTTCCGCTCACGAGGCAACCGACAGTCCGTCAGTTCCGCAACCTGACGAGTCGCCAAATATGTCACCCAGTCAGATGCCCTGGCGTTCCTGCTTGATTGCTTACGCAGGTCACCGACGCGAAGACCATCAATACCAATCACCCACCACCCCCTCCCCATAACGGTGAAAGGCGACCGGGCGGGAAACGGTCTACGAGGCGCCCCCGCTCGCAGCACCTCGTGTCAGCCTGGGGAGACCTCGGCACCAGCCGGTCTGCGAAGCAGGAACCCGTAAGCCGGGCAACGGCCGGATCCCCTCATAGGGGAATCCCCCTCGTCAAGGAGCGACTGTCTGCCGACGGCGCATACACCAAGGTCCGGATACCCGATCTGACCGGTCAGGCGACGGAGCGGCGGGAGAACTGGCACCACCGGTTTGTCGTCGGGATCGCCCAGCGCAGCCGGACCGACCTCCTCACCCTCCGCGTAAGCCTTGTTCGAACGGGCCACACACTCGTTCCAGATCCACCGACACCGGTCCCACTCGGCTTCCAGCGCCCTGCGGGCCGTCTTCGACAGGCGCACACGGAGGTGTACCGGGCATACCCGGCATCCTCGCTCATGGTCGCTCCTGTCATCATGCACCCGAACCTATCCTGGGGGACTGACAGTTGAGCGCTCTCGATCATTGTGGGCAGCTGCCTCACCCCCGTCTCGGGGTGGACGCCGAATCGCCCTGGCGGCGATTCAGCTGCCTCTGCCCTGCTCCGCAGGAATCCGATTCCTCCCCGGCCTGAAGGCCCGGGCATCCTCGGAGATACCCGGCGAAACGCCGCCGTCGCTGCCAGGTGCCCGCCGATGACATGGTGCGATGCGTTCTCGATGCCGCCGGCTCCCGGATTGTGGCGGCCGCCGGCGGGATGCAGAGTGGTCTCGGGGCTGTCTGAGCGAGGCAGCAGGCGCACCGTGTGTCACGGATGCGGGCTGTGGTCCTCATGATGGAGCAAGTCGCGTGAGCCCGGAACCGACGAACTCGGTCACCGCCGAACGAGTGGATCGGTTCACTGGCCCCGCAAGCGGCGACCGACGCAAGATCGTCCATTTCAGGCAGGGTACGGAGGTGTGGTGCATGTCAGAGAAGAACCCAGCGAACGGGACCGCCGACGAGGGGCCCGAAATCTCGTTGCCGCCCGAAGTCCAGTTGCTGCAAGACGTCACTCCGCCCTTCTTCCCCGAAGGTGGTTCGGGAATGACCATCCTTGTCGAGTGGCCTCCCGGTCACCCCGGGCTCCCTCCGCACCGCCACTCGGGGCCGTCGTTCGGCTACGTGATGGAGGGCGCGGTCCGGTTCGAGCTCGAGGGTGAGCCGGAGCGTGTGGTCGAGGCCGGTGGGACGTTCTGGGAGCCGGGTGGTGACGTGATCCATTACCAGGACGGCAACGGCCTGTCGGACGCGTCGACCAAGTTCGTCGTGACCATGGTGTGCGCGCCGGGTCAGCCGATGCTCACGTTGGTCGACGAGGAGGAGCTGAAGGAGCGGGCACACCTGCGGGCCCCACGTCCCTCCAATGGCTGACCCGCGACGCCCTGGGTTCCCGGACTCCACCTGCAAGTCCCGTCCGGCCCGCGGGCGGACGATGCTGCTTTCGCAACACCCCCTACGCCGACTTGCGGCTGCCGGGACTCGGCCATCAGGCAGGACGGAACCTCCCGCGCCCTCGCGGTACAGCCAGCCCCTACCTCGGGCCGCGCGAGGTGCGACGGCTGGTCGATGACCCGCAGGTCTGCCCGGAGACGATGCGCGGGCAGCAGACGCTGTTTCCCGTGCGGCGGCGTCGTGAGCGCGTGTATACCCGGAGGTTCAGCGTCCGGACGTGGCCTGAGGAAGCAGCAGTCCTGTACGCACCCTCCGAACAGCGGGCGGCGAAGGGATGCTGCGGCCGCGCGCGGCACCGCCCAGACTGCACCCGCGATATGACACTCGTTATAGACCCGATGTAGCCTCCTATTATAACAATCGTCATAGGAGGCAGTCGTGACCATCATTACCGTGAACGCCTCGAAGAACCGCCTGGGGCTGGAGCAGCGCCGAAGGCTGGCCGAGACGCTGACCGACGCCGTGCTCGTGCCGGAGGTCGGGCAGTTCGCCCCTGCCGCGCGGGGCGGTTTTCAGGTGCACTTCGTCGAGCGGGAGCCCGACATGATGGCCATCGGTGGCCGACTGATCGCGGATGCGGGACCGGACCTCGACGTGATGGTGATCGACGTGGCGGTCATGGACGGCGACTGGCGCCAGGAGGTCCGTAGCCAAGTCATCGAGCGCGTCCTGGCCGCGACGGCCGACGCCTGCGGCCTGGCGGAGCCGTCGCCGGCCTGGTGGGTGAATTTCCGGGTGATCGACGAGGGCAGTTGGGGCTCCAGCGGCGGCGTGCTGTCGGTCCTCTCCCTCCTCGACAGTGGCGTGTTCACCGAGGGGAAGGCCGAGGCCATCCGCGCCGCCCTGAGTGCGTAAGGGAAGCCCGGCCGGCGAAGAGCGCGATGCTCGCGGGGCGCCGGCCGTCGCGCCATGGTGCTCGCAGGCCGGCGGCCGTCGCACCATGATGCTCGCAGGCCGGCGGCCCGCTCAGTGCTCGACCGCGGTGGCGATGAGGGCCTGGAGCTGGGCCGCGGTACGGTCGAGGGGATCGGTGCTGCGTTTGGCGCGGCACATGGCCACGGTGCCCTCGACGGCGGCGACGATGAGCGTGGCGATCTGCGCGGACCGCTCGGCGTCTGCGCCGTGCTCCCGCAGGGAGCCTGCGAGCAGACCCTCCCACTGCTCGAAGACCTCCGCCGCGGCCGCCAGGGCGGGCGGGACTTCGTCGGCGGGGGGTTCCTCGATGGCGACTGCCAGGACGGGGCAGCCGGCATGGAAGTCGGTGTCGACGACGATCTTCCGCCACAGGGCGAGAAAGGCGTTCAGGCCGGCGGCCGGGCCCGCTTCCAGCTCCTTGCGCAGGCTGCGAGCCACCCAATCGCCCGTGTGGCGGACCGCCTCCGAGGCCAGCTGCTGCTTGCCCTCGGGGAAGTAGTGATAGGTGGAACCGAGCGGCGCCTTGGCGTGCTTGGCCATCTCCCGGATGCTCGTGGCGCTCAGACCGCGCCGGCTGATCATGTCCGCGGCGCCGGCCACGATCCGCTCGCGGGACGGCGTGCTGCTCTTGGACACCTGTCTCCACTCTCCTCTGGCTATAACACTCGTCATAGTCTAGCGTGACCATCACCTATAACGACCGTCATAGCGCGACGGTGTCGCGAGATGGAGGAGCTGCCGTGCCGATGATCAGGCTGACCGTCCCGACCGGTGCGCTCACCGATCAGGGACGTACGACCGTTCAGCGTGACCTCGCCCGGGTGCTGCTGCACTGGGAGGGCGCGCCGGACACCGCCTTCTTCCGTGCCCAGGCGTGGAGCTACCTGACCGAACTGCCCGAGGGGGCTCAGGCGACCGCGGAGGACGACGCGCCCCGCTTCCTCGTGGAGGTGACGGTTCCCCAGGGCGCGCTGTCCGAGCGCCGCAGAACTGGCCTTGCCGAGGACGCCACCAAGACCGTGCTCGCGGCCGCCGGGCTGTCCCCGGCCGAGGCGCTGCGTGTGTGGGTACTGGTCCACGAGCAGCCCGACGGCACCTGGGGTGCCGGCGGCTCCGTGATCCGACACGCCGACCTCGTGACCCTCGCGAAGGGACAGGCCGATGCGTGAGCTGACGTACGTCGCGCGGCGCACCGTCGAGTGGCGCGAGGCCCCCGAACTCCGGGTCCAGTCGGCCGACGAGGCGATCGTCGCACCGATCGCGGCCACCTCCTGCGACGTGGACTCCATGATCCTGGCCGGGCACGGCTTCATCGACCCGCCGTTCGCACTCGGGCACGAATGCGTGGCCCGGGTCGTCGACGCCGGCGACGCGGTGACCGCAGTAGCCCCGGGCGACCTGGTGGTCGTCCCCTGGTCGATCAACTGCGGCACCTGCGACCACTGCCGCGCCGGACTGACCGCCCACTGCGGCTCCGTGCCACACATGGCCATGTACGGCGCGCCGATCGGCGGCAGTTGGGGCGGACTCTTCTCCGACCTGGTCCGCGTCCCGTACGCGGACGCCATGCTGGTGCCGATGCCCGCAGGGCTCGACCCGGTCGCCATGGCCTCAGCCAGCGACAACTGGTCCCTGTCCTGGCGCCTGGTCGCCCCGCACCTCAAGTCCCGCCCCGGAGCACGCGTCCTTGTCGTCGCGCGCGGCAGCATCGGTCTGTACGTGTGCGACATCGCCCGCGCGCTCGGCGCCTCCGACATCCTCTACGTCGACCCCGACCCCACGCACCGCGCCCTCGCCGAGAGCTACGGCGCCCGCACCGCCGAGACCCTCGAACCGGTACGGCACGGCTTCGACCTCGCCGTCGAGGCCACCGGACGCGTCGACCAACTCGCCATCACCGTGCACTCCCTCGCCCCCGAAGGCATCTGCGAATCAGGGGGCAACCACTTCCGGCCCGGCGAACTGCCGCTGCTCGACATGTACCTCACCGGCGTCACCCTGCGCATCGCCCGCGACAACGTCCGCGCGCACATACCCGACGCCCTCGACCTCGCCCTCACGGGGAAGGTCGCGCCCGAACGCGTCGTCTCCCACATCCTCGGCTGGGAACAACTCCCTGACGCACTCCCGGAGAACCACCTCAAACCCGTCTTCGTACGCACCATCGACTGAGCCGCCCGACCGCACCACCCCCGCCACACCGAGAACGCCGATGAACGCGTGGTCCCGCTCAACTACGGCGCCCCGAAAGCGTCGGCCGACCTCGCCGAACAGGCCCGCCGCGCCGCCGGCACCCGCCCCACGGCCCCGGTGACCCTGTCGGCCGCCGTCGCCGCCCGTGCCTACGCCCTCAACCACCAGCCCGAGCAGGCCCGCGCCACACTCGCGGCGGCCGACGCCATCATGAACCGGCTACCCGAAGGGGAACGGTCGAACACACGGCTGACGTACGGCGAGCAGAAACCCCACGTCCACCTCAGCCACGCCTACACCACGCTCCCAGACACCCGCTCCGCACATGAAAGCCGTCAGCGCGCCCTGGAACTGACCGCACCGACCAGCAGCACCATGACGCGCACCCTGCTGCACATCGACAGCGCCGCCGGTCGTCACCACGACCGCGACGGCGAAGAGGCGTGCCGCCGTACGGTCGCCGCCCTGACCGGACTGCCCGGCGACTACCGCACCCGCCTGGTCCGCCGCCGCACCCTGGACCTGTACGAGGCGATCCCCACCGAGCACCAACAACGAGCGCGCCGTACGGGAGCTGCGGGACGTCCTGGCCGCCTGAGAACCCGGGCCGAGGCCCTTCTCGGCCGGGTGAAACCCGCCCGGCGGTGGCGGAAGTCGCGGCCGCTGATGACGAAACCGCGTTCGCGGTCCAGGACTCGCCGCCCGATCGGGAATCGCACCGGCGGACCGAACGACCCGAGACCCCGGCCAGCCCGGCGTACGGTTGCGCCTCAAGTATCCGGAGGCCTACGACGAGGTCGTCGGGATTGCCGCCGCCGACCACACCGGCACGGTCGCCCCCACCTCCCAGCACGGCCAGGAGGTCGACATCTCCGCCCCGGCGTCGACATCCCCCGTCGGTGCGACACCACCTTCCGCCGCTACTGCACGGACGGCGGCGGCACCGCAGCGGCCTCCGCCCTGGTATCAGCCCAGGCAGCGCTGGTGTGGTCCAAGCACCGCGACTGGACGGCCGCGCAGGTCTGGCGAGTCCTGGAGGACACCGCGGGCCGCTCCTGGCCCGCCGACAACCTCAGCGTCTACCTCGGCTACGGGTTCGCCCGCGCCCGGCAGGTCCTGGTCCTCGGCCGGGGACGGCCCGGCCCCGCCGACCGGAACACCATGCCGGCATACGTCCAGCCGCTCCCCGGCTCGCCCAGCCACGGCCCCGCTCCGAAGCCCTCACAGACGGGCGCCAAGCCGGCCTCGCCAGCCGCTACTTCCCCGGCCGCCGCGGCCGGCTCCTCCGGGAGCTCCGGACTGCCGCCGACGGGCATCGCCATCGGTACGGCGGCCACCCTTGTCCTCGCCGGCGGCGCCCTCCGGGCCCTGCTGCGCCGCCGCGCCCGCTGACCGCCGGGACCTCGGCCCGCGCGCCTCCGTCGCGCTCCGCGACCGGCGGCGGGCCGTGGAACCGGGAGCGCCCGCGCAGCCGTCCACGGCGCCACTTGGGGCCTTCGAACGGGGCGGCGTTGCGGCCTTGGGCGCTCAGCGCAAGGCCCTCACGGGCTCTGTGACGGCCCCCAAGGCCCACATAGAGTCCCTTCCGGACGGGATGACCGAAGACGAATGACACTGTGCCGTCCAGCCGGGGCACGCCGGTTGGCGTCCTTCCTCAGCGCGCCGAGCCGCTGCCTGGCGCGGGCGAGGTCGCTGAGCTGCTCGGCGGTCAGCTTCAGCGCCGCCAGGTCGGTGCGCGGGGCCGCGAGGTCGACCGCCGAGCGGGCCTGCGCCGCAGGCCGCTGATCCTGGGCGGAGAGAGTCAGCTGCTCGGGCGCGATCGGCTGGTGCGCTGCCGGGCCGTGCAGGGGCGGCCGGTACGGCGGGCGTGCGCAGCCGGGCGGTGAGGACGCGGGCGGCAATGACGGCGCGGTCGTGGCGCAACGGCACGCGCGGGATGTCCCGCTCCCCTGACTCCAGGAGGAGGAAGGGCGCGGCCGGGTCCGCGGCCGGCTGCCGGTCCCGGACGGGCACGGCGGTCGGTGTCCGGGAGGGCGGCGAGACGGTGGGGGCGTGCAGGCGGTGTAGAGGCGGCAGCGGGGCTCCTCGCCGCTTTCGGTGTGGGCCTCGGTGACCTTCTCCCCCCGCTTGACCTTGCCCCAGCGGGAAGGACAACAGTGTTCCCAACGATCACATGAGCGGGTGGTGTGTGTGCTCGCCTGCCAGGCAGGACGAAGTGGGGAATTCGCGTGACCGCGACTTGCGTCATTCTCGATATCGGCGGCGTGCTGGAGATCACGCCGAAAACGGGATGGGTGCAACGGTGGGAAGAACGGCTGGAGCTGCCGCTGGGCACTGTGAATGAGCGGATGCACGACGTGTGGCGGGCTGGAAGCGTCGGGAGCATCAGCGAACGAGAGGTGCACGACCAAGTGGCGGCACGCTTGTGTCTCGACTCGCTCCAGGTCGAAGCCTTCATGGCTGATCTCTGGGCGGAGTACCTGGGGACGCCGAACGAGGAACTCATCACCCATGTACGAGGGCTGCGAGGAAGCTGCAGGCTGGGCATCCTGAGCAACAGCTTCGTTGGTGCCCGGGAGCGGGAGATGGCGCTGTACCACTTCGACGAACTGGTGGAACAGATCGTCTACTCGCATGAGATCGGTGTCGGCAAGCCTGACCTGCGTGCCTTCGATGCTGCTTGCGCCGGCTTGGACGTGCGGCCGGAGAACTGTCTCTTCATCGACGATGTCGCGGTCAACGTTGAGGCCGCTCAGGCGGCGGGCATGCAAGCGCATCTGTTCGAGGGAAACGCCGGGACCATCACACGCATCGCAACTCATCTGAACACAAACACCTGCCCCTTGGTGCCAGGGCATGTCCCGCTCGGTTGACGTCGGCCTGGCCGGTCTCCAGCGGTTGCCGGCCAGACATGGAGCGGGTTGGCCAGCCGGCTTCGGCGTGTTCGGCGCGGGCTCGGGTACTGGCGAGGCGGTAGGAGTCGCTGCCGGTCTCGATGAAGGTGCCGTTGAAGGTGAGCCGGACGACGTCGGCCGTGCGGAGACGGGGATCGGTGAAGGACTGCGTCCATCCGAACGACGTGTCGGAGGCGATGGAGACGCTGTTCCTCCTCGGTCAGGACATGGAACAGCAGTTCGGCGCCGTGCCGGTCCAGCTCCATATGTTGGGTCGGGCACAGGCTGCCGGCCGAGCGGGGCGGCCGGCCGCTGGAGAGTCTGGCCGACGAGCTGGTGGCGGCGATTCGGCTGCCCCTGCCCTGCTCCGCAGGGATCGATTCCTCCCCGGCCTGAAGGCCGGGGCATCCTCGGAGGTGCCCGGTGGTCCGCACCTCGTCCTCGACGGACACCCGGTAGTACGCCCTACTTCGGCACCTGGAAGCCGCCGATCTTCTGCTCGAGCAGTTCGGCCAGCCGCAGCGGGGTGCGGTCCTCGAACATCGGGCCGATGAGCTGCGCTCCCACCGGCAGGCCATCGGAAGCCCGGCCCGCTGGTATGGCGGTGGCGGGCAGGCCGGGCATGGTGGCCAGGCCGGCCCAGACAAGCTGGTCGAAGTACGGGTACTCGACGCCGTCGATGTCGATCCGGCGTTCCAGCGGATTGGGGTTGTGGTCGTGCGGGAACGCGGGAGTGGGCGTGATCGGGCACACCACGGCATCGAACTCGGCGAACAGTTGCCGCCAGCCGTGGCGGTGCAGTTCGCGGCGGTTGTTCGCCTGGAGCCAGTCGCGGTGGCTGAACACCATGGCGCGCAGCCGTGCCGCGTCGAGACTCTGGTCGTCCGCGCTCAGTCCGGCGGCGCGGGTCCGCAGCCGATCGTACGGTTCGACGGGAAAACGTGCGACGGAGCCCGAAACCAGCAACTGGCTGTAGAGCGTCCCGGCCTCGGTCAGATCGGGTAGCAGCGGACTGTGCCGTTCGACGTGGGCGCCGCCGTCGACAAGCGCGTCGGCGACTCGGTTCACGCCCGCCCGCACCGCCGACCCGGTTGGAATGAGCGGATGTTCGTCGAGGATCAAGACCCGGAAGTCGCGGAGCCGTTCGTGGCGCGCGGGCGGCAACCTCAAGTGGTGCGCCACGCCGAGCGTCAACGGATCCGGTCCGGCCATGACGTCGAGCAGGAGCGTGAGGTCGCGGGCGGTGCGCGCCATAGGACCGACGACGGCGAGGTCGAGGTCGACCGGCAAGGCCGGTGCGGACGGCGGGACCATACCGCGGTTGGCCGCCAGCCCGAGTGTCGGCTTGTGTGCGTAGACACCGCAGAAATGCGCGGGGGTGCGCAATGAACCGGCGATGTCGGAGCCGATGGACAACGCGCCGAATCCGCACGCCAGGGCCGCCGCTGATCCGCCGGAGGATCCGCCCGACGTGCGGCCGTGGTCCCACGGGTTGTTGGTGGTGCCGTAGATCTCGTTGAAGCTCTGGATATCCTGCAGCCCCAAGGGCACATTGGTCTTGCCGAGCACCACCGCGCCGGCGGCCTTGAGTCGCGACACCTGTACCGCGTCCTCGGCCGGCACATAGTCCCGGTGTTGCGGCATGCCCCAGGTCGTGGGCAGCCCGGCGATGTTGTAGGACTCTTTGACCGTCACCGGAATGCCGAGCAGCGGCCGGTCCTCGCCGCGGGCAAGCGCCTGGTCGGCGCCGCGCGCGGCGGCCCGCGCGCGGTCGAAGTCCGGCACACAGATCGCGTTGATGGCCTTGTCGTCCCGCTCGATACGGGCAATCGCCTCGTCGGTCAGTTCCGCCGAGGTCACTTCACCGGCACGCAACGCGGCCGCCAACTCTTCGGCCGTCTGTAAATTCCACTCCATGAATCCGACCGTACCGGCCTCTGGAACAGGCCATGAAATACCGCTTCGCGCAACGGGATTGACGTCTCAAAACTCATGGTGTTCCTCTGCGGCCACGGGCATTCGCCCGGCCGCTGGCACTGGCGATGGCGATGGCGATGGCGATGGCGATGGCGAACCGCGCCGGGAGATCAGCGACGGCCTCCAGGCGGTGGAGAACTGGAACAGCGCCAACCATGACCTGTTCTACGGCAAGGACGGCGTTCTGTTCTGGACCCACGTGAACCGGTACGGCAGGTTCGAGCTGGACATGGCATCGCATCTCGGCACCGCGCCGCCGACAGTCTCCGGCCCCCGAGAGGGCACTCCTCCGGCCGGAGCCCCAGCGCTCAGCCGCGCTGGGCGGCGTCATAGACGGCCTGCGCGGTCTTGTCGAGCGTCGGCCCGTACATCGGGGTGCCGCCGTCGCCCTCGCCGTGGCTGTTGACCGAGACCACGGTGCCCTTGCCGGTGGCGGAGTTGAAGCCGGCGAGCCAGGGACCACCGCTCGCACCGCCGCCGAGGTCGCACGGGACGCGCTGCTCGCCCTCGGGAGCGCGCTGAGAGGTACCGGCGCAGTACAGCAGCTCCTCGCCCCGCTGAGGAGTGGTCGCCGGATAGCCGAAGGCGGTGACCCGCTCACCGGCCGGGCGGCCGAAGGCGATGTCCTGCGCTCCCACCGCGTCGGTGAGCCGCTTCCCCCTGGCCGGGGTCGCGACGACCATCGCCGCTACGTCATTGACGGTGTCCTCGGCCCAGGAGCGCGGTGTCATGGTCGCCTTGACGGCATAGCGGCCGTACGGCGCCTTACCCTTGGCGTAGCCGGGGACGAACACGATGTCGCTGTAGGTGTTGACGGGCGAGGAGCCAAGGCGCGCGCAGTGGGCGGCAGCCGTGATCACTGAGCGGTTACGGCTGGTGACGGCACTGGCTGTGCACCAGGTGTCCTGTCCCCTTGAGTTGACGAAGAAGAGCCGGCCGATGCTGGGGATGCCCTTGCCGGTCCAGGGCTTGCTCAGCGGTCCGGTCGGCCCCAGGTCGACGCTGCGACCGACCTGCTTTATGCGTGCGGGCGTCCAGTACGAGAGGGCGGCGACCTGCTCCGCCGTCGTATAGGTGACCGTACTGACCTGCCCGGTTCCGGCGGCGGCCGCCGCGGGTAAGGCCGGGGTCGCCAGGGGGCCGGCCAGGGCCAGCAGGGCGGTGGCGAGACCGGAGACGGTGCGGCGCGCTCCTCGGGACGGGCTAGGTGACATGGGCGTCCTCTCGGATGATCGGGATCGGGCGATCACCCGGAAGGATGTGATTCCGGCCGGTGGGGTGCATCCGCCGTCTGAATCTTTCGCTGCCGCGGCCATCGAAAGGCTCGTTCCCTTCGTCGTGCCTTAACCCCACGAGATGAGGCGGCCGTTGGCCATCAGCCAGGGATCATCACCCACCCCGGCCAGAGAAGTCATCGACGATGTTTGGACTGACCTTTCAGCAGGTCGGAGGCCTCCTGTACATCTCCGGGGAAACGAAGGTGATCTTGATTGTGGCGAGCCGCCCGGTCTGCTCGCGGATTGTCGTGTCCGGCTTGGTGTCCTGCGAGTCGAGCGAGGTGGCGAAGTGGATCCTCGCCGTCTTGTCCGCCCATTCGCCCGCCAGCAGGCCGTCGACGGCCTGCTCGATCTTGGTCGCGGTGAGCGTCTTGATCCGCCGGGATTGCAGGGTGATGTAGTCCCGGCGGCGCGGCGCCGACTTCACCGTCCACGTCGCAACTGGAGTGCGCACGGGTCCTGCGCGGACACCACGGCCGGGATCGAGCGAAGTCAGCAGGCAGGATGTCGCGCCCCTCATCGTCCCCGATCCGGCGGTGCGCACCGAGTTTTGGGACACGTTTTACACGACGCATGCAACTGCGACCCACTCCGTCGCTGTCTGACAGGGAGTCGGGCCCGTCAGGGCCGAAGGGCGAGAGAGCGGGGCAGGTCGTGGGACGGCGCAAGGGCGGCATAGGGATCGCACTCGTCACAGGTGTGCTGCTGGTGGGCGCAAGTGCCTGCGGCGGGGTCGGCAGTAACAAGGCGAGCGGGGACGACGCAAAGGCGTCGGGCAAGCCGAGCGCGAGCGCCTCTCCGTCACCGACGAAGCCCGCGGGCCCGCCGATGCTGCTGGAGACGATCACCCCCCAGACGGGAACCACGGTCGGCGTGGCCATGCCGATCTCGGTGGTCTTCACGAACCCGGTGGCGGCAAAGGCACGGGCCACGGTGGAGAAGCACATGAAGGTGAGCGCCTCGCAGCCGGTGGCCGGCGCCTGGCACTGGTTCGGCGACAAGCGCGCCGACTGGCGACCGAAGACTTACTGGCCCTCCGGCACGACGGTGAAGATCGACGCTGACATGAAGGGCGTCAGCAACGGTAGCGGACGCTACGGCGTGCGCACCTACACGCACACCTTCAAGATCGGCGACGATGTGCGCGCGGATGTCTCCGTGACCGGCCACACCATGAAGGTGACCCGGAACGGCAACGTGGTGCGCACCCTGTCGATCAATGCGGGCAGCGCTCAGTATCCGACGTGGAACGGCACCATGGCCGTCATCGACAAGCAGGAGAAGGTCCACATGACCTCCTGCAGCGTCGGCATCAGCTGCGACAAGGGCAGCCCCAACTACTACGACCTGACGCTGCCCTGGGACGTCCACCTGACCCAGTCCGGCACGTACGTGCACTACTCGACCGGCGACCCCAATCCGGGCAGTGGCAGCGCCCGCGGCTCGCACGGCTGCGTCCACCTGTCCATGTCGGACGCCAAGTGGTTCTACGGCCAGGTCAAGCAGGGCGATCCCGTCACCGTCACCGGCTCGCCCCGTGCCAAGGCCCCGGCCGACAACGGCTACGCCGCCTTCAACCTGGGCTGGGACCAGTGGCTCGCGGGCAGCGCGTCCGGTGAGGGAACGACGTCGACGCTGTGATGCGCTGCGGTGGCGTCGCCGGTCAGCACTCAATGATGTTGACCGCGACGCCACCGTCGTACTCGCCCTTCGGGCTGATCGGAAAGCCTGGTGAGCCCCGTGTGCGGTTCTCTGCTTCCTGGACCTGTGTCGCCTGCATCGTGGCGAGGGTGACCAGTTCGGCATCGCTCAGGCGGGGCGTCATGCCGACCGGCGGACGCCACGGCGCCAGGTCGGGATGCTCCTTCAGCGTGTCGTCAGTCGTCGCACAGAGTGCTGTCGCGAGGGTGTCCACGTCGTTCGTCACAAAACGATCTTGGACACCCTCGTTCTCGTCTCCGCAGGCACCCTTGGACCACACCACCGGGAGGAACCAGTGTCATACCCGCAACTGCTCACCCCCGAGGAGAAGCTCGCCGACGCGAAGAAGCTGTTGAGCCTCCCGCGTATCGTCGTGATCTGCGGCTCCACCCGCTTCATGACCGAGATGAACGAGGCCGATCTGCGGGAGACCAAAGCCGGAAAGATTGTCGTCAAACCGGGCTGTGACATGAAGTCGCCGCACGAACTTTGGTCCGATCCTGTCGAGGCCGAGGCGCTGAAGGTTCGACTCGACGATCTGCACCGGGCGAAGATCCGGCTCGCTGATGAGGTGCTCGTAGTCGGCGACTACATCGGAGACAGCACCCGAGCCGAAATCGCCTACGCCCGGTCGCTGGGCAAGCCCGTGCGGTTCACGCACCCCGAAGTCGACCCTGACGCCTGACCGCCCGCTGCCACCTCGACAACCAGGGCCGGCAGCCCGCCGCCTGACCGTCTCGCGGTGGCTTCGGCCGCCGCCCACCCCACACCCTCCGCAGGCATCACTTGGAATTGCTCATCTAGACCGCAGACACTGATCACAGAGTGCGGTACCAGTCTTCGCCGTTGCCGCCGAGCGTGTTGCGTAGGTAGTTCTCGAGCGATGACTCAATCCAGGTGCGACTGTCGGTTTCGTGATCCCAAACGAAGATTTCATCGCGGGCCGGGGTGCGCAGCCGTCGACGCCCCGGCCGCGATCGAGGAGCAGCTTGGCCAGCCGCTCCCCGAGTCCTTGCGTGAGCTTCTGACGGAGACAGACGGCTTCCCTCCAGTCGCGCGCGAGAGCCACAGCGCGGGTCCCGGCCGTGAATTCGTCCAGCAGCGCCAGCTGTCGCTCGGTCGCGCTTGCCGGGTCGACGCCTTCGGGGGCGGCCCAGTTCCTGCGCACGGGCGGGTGAGCGTGCGCGTGCCGATCGCCCTGCCGGACGACTGGGTTGCCGATCACCGACAGCGTCTGCACCAGGTGATGAATCACTGGGTTCCGATGCTGTCAGCGTAGGCAGACAAGCCGTCGCCAGCAGATGAGTCCACACAAGGGTGGTCACCAGGATGAGGGAGGCGAGGTGCGGGTGACCGCGGAAGGAAGCTGCCCGCTCTCGAGCACCTGCCGTGACAGGGCCAGTCCGAAATGCTCACCGATGACCTGAAGGGTCTTGCGCTTGGCTTCGAGAGGCGACAGTTCCTCGTCGTCGCCGAGCAGGTCATCGATGGAGCCTTCCGGCGCGACGACCCCTGCGGCTTCCAGCGCCGGGCGTAGCAGGTCGGGTTGGGCGCCGCTGGGGTGGTAGTCGGCGCCCAGCTCGAAGTGCAGCTGTACTTGACCGTCGGCGAGGTATCGGAAGAGGGAGGGCGGGTCGTCCGGCCGCGGGTCGAAGATCACTACCTCGGCACCGTCTCGGGAGACTGCCGGGTCCAGAGCCCAACCCTCGCTGCCTCCGGACTCCACGATGAACGACCAGTCGCCGCTATGGCCGAGGCGGCCGACGCAGTTGATCTGCGAGAGGTCGACAAAGGCGGATGCTTCCTTGCCGGTGAGGGCAGCGCCGATCTCGACAGGTTCATGGTCGGACATGCGTTCTGCGAGCTGCTGGAGGCTGAGGCCGCGGGCACAGGTGATGTACAGGTCGCTGGCGTTCAGGTTGGTGCCGCCCCAGGCGTCGGCGATCCAGGCAAGATTTTCGGACACTGCCGGCTTCCCTTCCGTTCGTAACGTAGGGCTGGTGGGGCAGCGTAGATCTCGTGCTGAGCCCCACCAGTTGTCAGTAGCCGGTCAGGGCTTGGGAGCCGTGCAGGCCACGGTCGCCTGTGCGGCACAGTGTGCGAACTGCGGGAAGTCCACCCGGTACGAGTCCTTGTTCAGCAGCCGGTACTCGCCCGAGAAGCCCGAGTCGACGTCGGCGAAGACGGCGTCCTCGAGCTCGCCCGACGGACCGTTGCCGGGCGCGGGCGCGACGAACATGCGGTGGAGACCTCCATGGCCCCGCCTCCGTAAGGGTCTTGGGGCGCCGGAGTTGATCCGGACCATGGTCAAGCGGGGCTGCCGGCCGGTGCTGGACCCGGCCGCGGACGCGAAGTAAGCGGACGCGTGAGGTGAGGGCTTGGCCGCGGCTCCAGCAGGCTGTTTACGGCCAGCTGGCAGGCAAAGGCCACCCCAAGGAACGCGGCCGCTCCTGGGGAGCCGTGCAGAAGCGGAATGACCAACTGCCGCGACGCCCCGCCGAGTGTTCGGGGTGAAGATCCTTGATGATCAAGGAACCGCACCGAAGCAAGATCCTGAAGGGTAGCCGTCCGGCGACGGTACCGGAATCAAGAGCAAGACGGACATGTCCAGTTTCGGGTGTTGCGCGATTGAGCCAACGGCGCGGCTGGAGTTCATCCAAGTCGGTTGACGATCTTCGACGGGTGTGGATTCACTTTGCTCGATTGCATCGCCGAATTCGTACGGGGGCTATTTTGAGTGCGCAGGTTATTCCAAAGGGACTCGTCCACCTGGCTTCTTGCTCCGCGAGGCACTGACGCCCAGGGTATGTCGCCCTCCTGTTGCGGCCGGCGCCGCTCGACCGCGGCCCTGTTCGCCTTCGGCCGGTTCGACACGACCGCGCCACTGGTGAGCGCCCCGCTGACGCGGATGCGCGGTGCGGTCGGCCCGTGGGCGGCGTCGTACGTCGTCGCCGGGCTGTTCGCCCTGGCCACGTACGGCCCCCGCCCGGCGGGACTGCTGCTGTGCGCCGCGCTGCTCGCGCTGGGCGCATGCGCCTCCTCGGGCTCGTTCCACCCCTGGCCGATCTCCATGGCGCCCGGGAGTGAGCCCACCCGGGCCGCCGCCACGGCCGACTCGACGACGGGCGCCGGCGGGTTCGCCGGGCCCTCGATCGGCGTCGGACCGGCCTCCGCCAGTGCCACGGCCGTCCGGCCCGCACTCGCGCCGGGCCACGCCCTGCCGGGCACCCCGCCCGGCCCGCTGACCTGCAGACAGGTTCGGCGACAGGTCGCCGGGGCTGCCGCGCTCCCGCGGTAGCTCCGCAGCGCACCTCGCGCACCACCCCCTCGTCCCACCCTCCACCCATCCACCGTGCCGGTTCCGGCACGCCCCATCTGTGTCCGACGGAGAGACAGGAGCGTTATGAAGGTCCGAAACGCAACGAATGCCCCCGGAGCGGAGCGGTTCGAGCCGTTCCCGCTGACCGAGATCCAGTACGCGTACTGGGTCGGCCGGGGCCCCAACTTCGTGCTGGGCAACGTGGCCCCGCATGCCTACTTCGAACTGGAGGGCCGCCGCCTCGACCCCGGCCTGCTGTCCGAGGCCTGGCGCCGGCTGGTGGAGCGGCACGACATGCTGCGCGCGGTCGTCGGCCCCGACGGACGCCAGCAGGTGCTCGAGACCGTCCCCGCGTTCGAGGTCCGATGTACCGACCTGCGCTCCGCCTCCGAGGAGGACAGGGAGCGCACGCTGCTCGCCGTGCGGGAGGAGATGTCGCACCGGGTGTACACGGCGGCCGACTGGCCGCTGTTCGACCTCCGCCTGAGCCGGCTGCCCGACCACGACCGCCTGCACGTCAGTGTCGACCTGCTGATGGTCGACCTGGCCAGCCTCACCCTGCTGTTCAGCGAGTGGAGCGCACTGTGCCAGGACCCCGGCCTGGAACTGCCGCCGGTGGACGTCACCTTCCGCGACTATGCCCTGGAACTGGAGCGGGGATCGCAGGCCCCCCGCTACCAGAAGGCGCTCGCCTACTGGACGTCGCGGGCCGCTACCCTCGCCCCGCCCCCCGAACTCCCGCTGGCCAAGTCACCGGTGAGTGTGCACCAGCCGCGCTTCACGCACCGTGAGTTCCACCTGCCCGAGGACAAGTGGAAGACGCTGCAAGGGCGGTGCGAGGACCGGGGGCTGACCCCCACCGCTGTGCTGGCGGCCCTCTTCTCGGAGGTTCTCGCCGTATGGGGCGGCTCCCGCCGCTTCACCCTCAACCTCACCCTCTTCAACCGGCTGCCCCTGCTGCTCGCCGACGCCGGGAACGGCAAACGAACCGTCCACCCCCATCTGCGCCGGATGGTCGGAGACTTCACGTCTATCTGCCTCATGGAGACGGACGCCTCGACGGGCCGTACGCTCACCGAGCGGGTGGAGGCCACCCAGGCGCAGCTCCAGCAGGACCTGAGGCACCGGCAGGTCAGCGCCCTGGAGGCGCTGCGCGAACGCCGCCGTCTGGGTCTGCAGAGCGGCTTCGAGACGATGCCCGTGGTCTTCACCAGCGGCCTGGGCACCGCCGCCGACGTCTCCGCATCCCTGAGCTACTTCGGTGACATCACCTACCGCGTGAGTCAGACCCCGCAGGTGTGGTTCGACCACCAGGTCGTCGACATCACCGGCTCTCTCGACCTGACCTGGGACTGCGTGGAGGAACTCTTCCCCGAGGGCCTGCTCGACGACATGTTCGCCGCCTACACCTCCCTGGTCACCCGGCTCGCCGACGACGACTCGATGTGGGACGAGGAGATCACCGTCGAGCTGCCCCCGCATCAGCTCGCCGCCCGCGAACGCGCCAACGACACGAGCGGCGAGCGCCCCTCCGGCCTGCTGCACGAGCCGTTCCTCGACCAGGCCGCCCGGCACCCGGAACGGACCGCCGTGCTGGCCGGGAACCACGTCCTGACCTACGGAGAACTCGCCGCCCAGGCCCAGGCGGTGGGCCGCGAGGTCGCCGCACTCGGCACGGACGGCCTGCGCGACCGCCTGGTGGGCATCGGCCTGCACAAGGGCGCCGACCAGATCGCCGCCGCGTACGGCGTGATGATGGCCGGCAGCGCCTACCTGCCCGTCAGCCCGGCCCTGCCCGAGCGGCGTCGGGCCGACCTGCTGCGGGACGGCCGAGCCCTCGCGGTGCTCACCGATGCCGGAACCGACGGGCTGGGCTGGCCCGAGGACCTGCCGCGCGTCCTCGTCGACCAGGTGCGTGCAGGGGACACGGAGGCCGGGCGCCGGCCGGGCGGCCCCGCCGATCCGGGCGACCTGGCGTATGTGCTGTACACCTCGGGCTCGACCGGTACTCCGAAGGGCGTGATGATCGAGCACCACGCGGCCCTCAACACCGTCGTCGACATCAACGAGCGGTTCGGTGTCGGACCCGAGGACCGGGTCTTCGGCCTCGCCGAACTCGGCTTCGACCTGTCGGTGTACGACGCCTTCGGCGCACTCGCCGCCGGCGCCGCCCTGGTCCTGCCCGATCCGGAGCTGCGCTCGGAGCCGGCGCACTGGGCCAAGCTGATGAGCGAGTACGGCGTGACGGTATGGAACTCCGTCCCGGCACAGATGCAAATGCTCGTGGAGCACCTGGAGGCGGGCGGCGCGCTGCCCGAGCGGCTGCGGCTGGTCATGCTCAGCGGCGACTGGATCCCCGTAGACCTGCCCGACCGGATCCGCGGCCTGTGGCCCGAGGCGGAGATCATCTCTCTGGGCGGCGCGACCGAGGCCTCGATCTGGTCCATCCACCACGTCGTCGACGAGGTGGAGCGGGGCGCGAAGAGCGTTCCGTACGGCGTTCCGCTGCGCAACCAGACCTTCCACGTGCTCGACGCCCGCATGGACCCGTGCCCGGTGTGGACCCCGGGCGAGCTGTACATCGGCGGGGTGGGCCTGGCCCGCGGCTACTGGGCCGACGAGGAGCGCACCGCGGCGGCCTTCGTGACGCACCCGCGCACCGGCGAACGCCTGTACCGCACCGGCGACTTCGGGCGCTACCGGCCCGACGGCACCATCGAGTTCCTGGGCCGCCGGGACGGCCAGGTGAAGATCAACGGGCACCGGGTGGAGCTCGGCGAGATCGAGGCGACGCTCACCGCGCATCCGGGTGTGGACAGCGCGGTCGTGGTGAAGTCCGCCGACCAGGACGGCGCCGCCCGCCTGCTGGGGTACGTCGTGCCGACCCGTGACGACGACAGGCTGTTCGTGACGGAGCGGGCCGACGAAACGCTGCGCGCGGCGCAGTGGCAGGCGCTCGCCGGCACCGCCGGCAGGCCCGCCGAGGGTCCCTCGCCCGAGGAGTTGCGCATCGTCTGGGATGCGCTCAACGAGGTGTACACCATCGCCACCGCGAGCGCCTTCCGCGCCTTCGGCCTGCCCCACCTGCCGGGCGAGCACTTCGATCCGGCGGCCCTGCGCGGCGCCGGGGTGGCCCCCCGCTACGGGCGATGGCTGGCCCGTGCCGTGGCCGCCCTGGAGGAGTCGGGGCACCTGCGGCGCACCGCCGAGGGCCTGGAGGTGGCCCGCGAACTGCCCGACGGACTCCCGGAGGCGCTGTGCGAGCGCGCCCGCCATGCCCTCGGACAGCTGCTGGACGTCCCGGAGGACGTCACCGACTGGATGCTCGGCCTCGCCGGGAACCTGGCGGGCGTGCTGACGCAGAGCGTCCACTCCGCCGAGCTGTACGCCTCCGACCGCACCCCGGGCGTCTACGCCCGGCTCTTCGGCCCGACGTACGCCGCCGCAACCACCGCGGTGCGTGAGCTGACCGAGAGCTGGCCCGCCGACCGGCCGCTGAACGTCCTGGAGGTCGGCGCCGGCTACGGCTCGCTCACCCGGCACCTGCTGCCCCTGCTGCCCGCCGACCGCACGGAGTACGTCTTCACAGATGTCTCCCGCTACTTCCTCGACCGCGCGGAGAACGAGTTCGCCGCGTACCCGTTCCTCCGCTGCGACCTGTTCGACCTCGACCGGCCGCCGGCCGCCCAGGGCTTCGAAGGCCAGTCGGCGGACCTCGTCATCGCCGCGAGCGTCCTGCACGACATGCGGCAGGTACGGCGGACGCTGGCCGCCCTGCGCTCCGTGCTCGCCCCCGGCGGCGTCCTGCTGCTCGTCGAACAGACCACCTTCCACCCGTGGTTCGACCTGGTCATGGGCCTCCAGCAGGGGTTCGACAACTTCGAGGACACCGACCTGCGCAGTACGCACTGCCTGCTGGACCGCGCGCAGTGGCAGCAGGAGCTGACCGCCGCCGGATTCACGGAGTCGGCGCTCCTCACCACCTCGGGCGGGCCCGCGTCGGTCGGCTTCGACGTGCTGATCGCCCGAGGACCCGCAGTGCGGCGCCGGTTCGCCCCGGAGGAGCTGCGCTCCTTCGTCGCCGAGCGACTCGCCCGGCACATGGTGCCCGCCCAGCTGTACGCGCTGGACGAGCTGCCGCTCAGCCCCACCGGCAAGGTGGACCGCGCAGCGCTCGCCCAGGCCGGCCGGCGCGGCAGCGGACGGGGCAGGCCGGCCCGGCCGCCGCGTACGGATCGGCAGCGCAAGCTCGTCGACATCTGGAAGGAGGTGCTCGGCCTGAACCAGATCGACCTGGCCGACGACTTCCTGGACCTGGGCGGCGACTCCCTGCTCGCCGCGCGCCTGGCGGCCCAGCTCCAGTCGGCGTTCGGGATCGACGTGCCGGTCCGCACAGTCCTGGAGTACACCACGGTCGAAGCGCTCGACGGACATCTCGAGCAGCTTCTCGGCCCGTCGGCGCCCATCACCGAGGAAAGGTGAGGAACAGTGAGCAACACGGCTATCGCGCACACCCCTGTCCCCGTCGTCGACTGGCTGACCGGCTTTCTCGCCGAACTGCTCGACGTGACCCCTGACCAGATCGACCCGGCCACCGGGCTGGACCTGCTCGGCGTGGACTCGGCCACCACCCTGGTCGTCTGTGCCAAGGCCCGCGACGAACTGGGCGTCCCGCTGCGGCCCAGGGAGGTCTTCGACAACTTCACGGTGGAGGCCCTGGCCCGCCATCTGACCGCACGGCAGCCGGCGGGAGTGTGAGTCCCGTGCCCAACTGGCTGCTCAGCGCGGCACCCCGCGCCGCTGCCTGTGACCTGTACTGCTTCCCGCACGGGGGCGGTTCGGCCGCCGAGTACCTGCGCTGGTCCCGCGACCTGCGGACAGCGCGGGTGCACGCGGTGCAGCTGCCGGGCCGCGTCCCGCGGCTGCACGAGGCCGCGCCCGGCACGATGCGGGAGCTGGTCGAGGCGTTCGTCGCCGAAGCGCCTCTCCCGGCCGGCCGGTTCGTCTTCTTCGGACACAGCCTGGGCGCGCTGTTCGCCTACGAGATCACGCGCGCCCTGGCGGCCGCCGGACGTCCGCTTCCGGCCCGGCTGGTCGTGTCGGGCTTCCGGGCGCCGCACCTGCCGCATCCGGTCACGCAGATCCACCGGCTGCCCGACGACGAGTTGCTCGACACGGTCGCCCGCCTGCACGGCGGGCTGCCGGACGAGGTGCTCGCCTCGGCCGAGCTGCGCGGGCTCGCCGCGAGCGCGCTGCGCGCGGACTACCGGATCCTGGAGACGTACGTCTGGCACGCCGGGGAACCGCTCCCGGTGCCGCTCACCGTGTTCGGCGGCGAGGACGACCGGATCACGGCGGACGAACTCGAGGCCTGGAGCGAGCACACCTCGGCCGGGGCGACCGTCCGCCGCTTTCCCGGCGGGCACTTCTACCTGCGCGAGGGGCCGGTGCCCGTCCAGCGGGCGCTGTCCGCGGCCCTCGCCACGGTCCGTGCCGGGGAGCGGAGCACGACGTGCTGACCTTCGCCGCGGCCTGCCTGGTCCTCATCGTGATCCCTGGTCCCGACCAGGCTCTGATGACCCGGAACGCGCTGGCCGGCGGGCGCAGGGCTGGGCTGCTGACCATGCTCGGCGGGGTGCTCGGCCTGAGTGTCCATGTCTCCGCGGCCGCGCTCGGCGTCTCGGCCCTGCTGCTGGCCTCCACCACCGCCTTCACCGTACTGAAGGTGGTGGGAGGGGCCTACCTGGTGTGGATGGGCATCGCGACCCTGCGCGGCTCCCGTCGCACCCTGCAGGAGGGCCCGCGGGACGACGACGCCATGGACGACCAGGCGCCCGGTGCGGGCGAGGGCGGCCGGATGCTGCGCCAGGGTTTCCTGTCCAACGCGCTCAACCCGAAGGTGGCGCTGTTCTTCGTCACCTTCCTGCCGCAGTTCCTGCCGTCCCAGGGCAGCGTGCTGCCCCGGGCTCTGCTGCTCTCGGTGGTGTTCGCGGTCCTGTACGTGCTCTGGTTCAGCCTGTACGTGTCCACTGTGGACCGGCTCGGCAGAGTGCTGCGCCGACCTCGGGTGCGGGCCCGCATCGAGCAGGTCACGGGGCTGCTGCTGATCGGTTTCGCAGCCCGGCTGGCCTTCGAGTCGCCCTGATCCGACCGGGCGCCGGGGCCTGAACCGGACACCGTCGCCCGTGCGTTCGAGGTACTCCACGACGCGTTCGCCGACTCCGGCGAACGCGTCGTTCTCGTTCCGGCCTGGCTGTCGACCCGCGGTGGGTACGAGGGGGTCCGGGCGCCCTTCACAGAAGGCGGCTCGCTATACCGCCGTGCGCTTCTCGTTCCACTTCGAGCCGGCGTAGCCGTCGCGGTTCTCTCCGAGCAGGCCCCACGTTCCGCCGGTCATCGGCTTGGTGTAGAGCTGGGCTCAGTCGTTCCCGGAGTTGACCTGGTTCAGGCCGCCCGGCATGCCGCCGCTCTGGTACGTGCTCGCGGGTGCGTACTCGTCGCACGGTCCGCTCGGCGTGGCGCTGTTCGGCGTCCAGCTGCTGGGGCAGACCCTGCCGCGGCTCTTGGTGCTGGTCCAGTCGCCTCCGTTCGGGTCGGCGTTGTTGCCGGGGCCGAGGTAGGTGACGAGGGAGTCCCGCTTCCGGCTGCCGGGTACAGGTCGGCGTCGACCGTCCAGGTGGGCTTGAAGAACGGGAAGACGCAGCCGGCTTTGATGTTGCCCCCGGCGATGTCGTCACAGCGCGGCGCCGGCTCCCGGACACGGACGTCGCCGCTGGTGCCGAGGCTGGTCCGGGCGTGAGCGTCCCCGGCGTCGAACGAGGAAGCTCCAGCCGAGGTCGAACTGCTCCTTGCCGGTGCCGTTCCAGATCGTCTGCGTCTTCGCGGTCACGGCTTACTGGGCGCCGACTTCGCCGACTGCCCGGTGCGGCGTGGTGTTGAGGCCGTCGTTGCTCGCCCACTGGACCTGCGAGCTGGTGCAGTCCTTGCAGTCGTCGCCCGGCTTCCAAGTGCGGCGCACGCCCTCGATCGCGTCGTCGATCTGCGTCGGGACCACGGTGAGCTGCTGGTCGAACTCCGCCCGGTCTCCGCGCCGGTGGCCGACTTCGTGTTGTACAGCTCGGCTTGGCGATCAGACGGTGAGCGCTGCGGCGTACTGCTCATCGGTCACCGGTTCCAGCCAGGTGGTGCCGTCGCCGTTGGCGTCGCCGACGACCATCGCGATGTGGGCCATGAGGGTCGTGTCGGTGCCCCCGTGCCAGTGCTCCTCTCCGGGCGGGCACTTGATGATCTGTCCGGCGGAGACGCGTACGACGTTGCCGTCGCGGGTGCCGACCAGACCGACGCCGTCGGTGATGTAGAGGATCTGGCCGTTGACGTGCGAGTGCCAATGGGTGCGGGCGCCTGGGGTGAAGCGCACCAAGGCGGTCGCCAGCCGGGCTGGTTCGGCGGGGGCCTCGATCATGTTGAGGTATACGTCGCCGGTGAAGCGTTCCGTCGGCGCCTTGCCAGCCACAGACGTCCCTGTCGCAGGGTCCGGATCTCGGCTCGCACCGAAACCTGGGCGCGTTGCTCCGTTCGGGGAATGAAGCGTGCGATCACAGCGGCGGCGAGGACGGCGAGCGCGGCCAGGGCCCAGAACAGTCCGCGCCAGCCGGTGACGTGTCCGGCCAGGGAGCCGGCCGGGACGCCGACGACGTTGGCCAGAGTCAGGCCGCCCATCATCACACTGACCGCGCGGGTGGCGTTGCCGGAGCCGGCGGCAGCGGTGGCGATGACGAAGCCGACGGCCCAGAACGCGCCGGTGGCCAGCGCGGTGACGAACCGGGCGGCCAGGACGACGGTGAAGGAGCTGCTGACGGCCGCGACGACGTGCCCGGCGGCGAAGACCGCCAGGGCGAGGACGAGGGTGAGGCGCTGGGGCAGGCGCAGGGTGGCCAGGGCCATGGTCGGCCCGCCGACGATCATGCCGACGGCGAAGGCCGTGATCAGCAGCCCGGTGTGGGAGACGCTGGTACCGAGGTCGGGGGCGATGTCCGGGAGGATCCCGGCGATGACGAACTCGGTGGTGCCCATGAGGAAGGTGCCGGCGGCGAGCACCCACACGACGAAGGGCAGCTTGCCCGGCGCGGGAGCGGCGGGGAAGGACATGCTCGGAGACTTCTCCTTATGAGGTGAGCAGGTCAGGATGCGGCCTGGATGCGGACGCGATCGGCTGAGGCCAGGCGTGCGGTGTCGTCGCGGTCGGTGAGGTGCCCGAGGACGACCAGGCCCTGGGAGGGGGTGGCCGTCGCGGTGGAAGAGGGCCAGGTTTCCCCACGGCGCGTAGAAGGCCAGGTCACCCGCCTTCGGGTCGGATGAGGCCGGTGCATCGTCGGTGCTCGGCCTGCGGGGCAGGCCCGCGACGCGTTCGGTCTGCTGAAAGTCGTCCAGATCGAGCGTGAGCGGCAGCAGGGCGGCGAAGTCCCGTGCGGCCCGCATGCCGGGCAGGACCGCGTTCACGCAGGTGAGCGGGCCCTTGAGGGGTCTTTGGGTCAAGGCTTGAGGAGGGCCTTGATGGCACGGCGCTCGTCCATGGCCTGGTAGCCCTCGGCGACCTGATTCAGGGGCAGGGTGAGGTCGAACACCTTGCCCGGGTCGATGCGGCCGGACTGGACGAGGCTGATCAGGTCGGGCAGGTAGCGGCGTACGGGTGCGGGGCCGCCTCGCAGGCCGACGTGGGAGAAGAACAGTTCCTGGCCGTCGACGGCGACGTCGTGGGGGACGCCGACGAAGCCGACGTTGCCGCCCGGGCGGGCGGAGTGCAGGGCCTGCTGCATGGCCTGGGGAGTGCCGACGCACTCCAGCACGCTGTCGGCGCCGATTCCGCCGGTGAGGTCCTTGATCCGCTCGACGCCTTCGTCGCCGCGCTCGGTGACGACGTCGGTGGCGCCGAACTCCAGGGCGAGCTGCTGCCGGCTCTCGTGGCGGCTCATGGCGATGATGCGCTCCGCGCCCATCTCCTTGGCGGCGATCACGGCGCACAGGCCGACGGCGCCGTCACCGACCACGACGGCGGTGGAGCCGGGCTTGACCTCGGCGGCGTCGGCGGCCCACCAGCCGGTGCCCATGACGTCGGAGACGGCCAGCAGGCCCGGCCACAGCTTCTCGCCCGGGATCCCGTCGGTGGCCACCAGCGTGCCCTGTGCGTTGGGGATGCGCACGTAGTCGGCCTGGCAGGTGCTCATGAATTCGCGGTGCAGGCAGCTGGACTGGAAGCCGTTCCTGCAGTTGGCGCAGGTGTTGTCCGAGGTGGCGAACGAGCCGATCACGAACTGGCCCGGCTGGACGGAGGTGACCTCGGAGCCGACTTCCTCGACGTAGCCGACGTACTCGTGCCCCATCGGATGGGGATCACCGATCGGCTCCAGACCGCGCCAGGGCCACAGGTCGGAACCGCATACGCAGGTCACAGCGGTACGGATGATCGCGTCGGTGGGGTGGAGGATCTTGGGGTCGTCCAGCGTTTCGAAGCGGACGTCGCCGGGGGCGTGGATCACTGCTCCGCGCATGAGAGGGGTTCCTTTTCGTGCCGAGAGGGGCGCCGTCGTGCGGGCGCCGAGTACAGGTTGCGAAACCCGGCATCGGCACCGCTTGGCCGAGCGGCCGGACGCGGCACCCTCGCCGGTCGTCGTACGCGACCGGAGGAAAGGCACCACGTCATCCAGGTAACCCGCTCTCCTCGCGCGCAGCGAGTCACCGTCAAGGGGTGTACTGGCGGTACACCCCAGTCGGGGCGAGGGGAACGTAGCGTCGAGATGTGGACAACCATGAAGAGGTCCGCGAGTTCCTGACCTCGCGGCGAGCCAAGATCACCCCGGAGCGGGCCGGACTGCCTTCCGGCCCCCGCCGTCGCGTGCCGGGCCTGCGCCGCAGCGAGGTCGCGGCCCTGGCCGACATGAGCGTGGAGTACTACGCCAAGCTGGAGCGGGGCAACCTCGCCGGGGTCTCCCCCACCGTCCTCGAAGCAGTCGCCCGGGCGCTGCAGCTCGACGACGCCGAACGCGCCCACCTCCTCCACCTCGCGCAGACCGCGGACGGCTCCGACGCCCTCACCCGGCCCCGGCGCCGCAACCCCCGGCAGTGGACCCCGCACCGCAGCCTGCAATGGACCCTGGACGCCATCACCGCCGGACCCGCCTTCGTCCGCAACGGCCGCATGGACCTCCTCGCCGCCAACCAGCTCGCCCGCGCCTTCTACAGCGACGTCTACGCCTCTCCGACCAACCAGGCCAATCTCGCCCGGTTCAACTTCCTCGACCCCGCCTCCCGGCGCTTCTACCCCGACTGGGACCAGGCCGCCGACATCGCCGTCGCCATCCTGCGCACCGAAGCCGGCCGCAACCCCCACGACAAGGACCTTCACGATCTCGTCGGCGAACTGTGCACCCGCAGCGACGAGTTCCGCACCCGCTGGGGCGCCCACGACGTCCGCCACCACGGCACCGGCACCAAACGCTTCCACCACCAGGCCATCGGAGAACTCACCCTCGCCTACGAGGGCTTGGACATGGCAGCCGAACCCGGCCTCACCCTCACCATCTACACCGCCGAACCCGCCTCCCCTTCTGAAGAGGGACTGCGCCTGCTCGCCTCCTGGGCCGCCACCCAGGAAACCGCCTCGCTCCCACAGACATCTCCAGCCGACCGACCGAAGTAGTGGCCCAGGACGTGGAGGGCAGCCGCAGCTTCTTGTTCCCTTGGTCAGCCGGCTGATCCAGAACAAGAGCGCCCAGCCGTGTCGCTACGCCCCCACCACCGTGTAGGCCCCCCAGTAGTGCGGATTCTCGTACGGCCGGTCCTGCGGCCTCAGCCCCAGCAGTCGCCAGCGGCGCGCCGCGGCCCGGGCTCCCGGACGTCCGGCCTGGTACGCGGTCAGCTCCGCCAGCGTCGCCTCCCGCAGCCACAGCTGGGCCAGGCGCAGTGCCCGGGCCGGGTCGTGGCCGGCGTCGCCGCTGAGTTCCTCGTAGAAGCGGGACATCAGCAGACTGCTCGCGTGGTCGTCGACCTGCCAGAGGGTCGCGACGACGGTGGGAGCGCCCGCGCTCAGCAGGGACGCCGCCAGACCGCTGTACTCACCCGGTACGTGCTGGCTGACGGACGTGCCGGACTGACACGCCGACAGCGTGACCAGCCGCGCCTCGGACAGATCGAGCCCGGCCAGCTCCCCCGCGGTCAGGTAGTCGCCGTCGGCGAGCGGGATGGCTGAGTAGTTCGGCTGGAACCAGTTCAGGTAGGCGTGGCAGGCCACGTGGACGTACCGGCGGCCCGCCACCGCAGCCAACACGGCCTCGCGACCGATGTCCGGGCCGGTCAGGACGAGCCGCCGATCGACGGGGAACAGCTCCTTGACCGTGGCGACCTCCTCGGCCGCGTACGGCAGGTCGCCGAGGGAGTCGGCCAGGAACAGCGCGGCCCGGGTGTCGTGGGGGCGCCGCGCGAGCCGGTGGTGGGCCTGATGCAGCAGCTGGATGCTGGGCGTGTATGTGACGACGTAGTCATCCAGGAGCATGCGGTGCCGGCCGCCCTCGCTGCGCCGGGCAGCGTGCAGCGGCAGTTGATGGGACAGGATGGAGGCGGTGATCCACAGCCGGGTTCCGTCCGGCACCCCGAGGTCCCGAAGCCGTCGGTGCAGCGGGCCGGCGGCGGCCGTCCACAGCCGGTCGGTGACCTCGTCGACCGCCTCGAACCAGGCGGAGCGGGGCGCCCGTTCCAGGTCCTGGTCGAGTCCGGCGCTCATCCAGCGCACCACCATGTCCATCGCCTCGCTCCAGGCGTCGGAGGCAAGAACGAGCACGTGATCGCTGGTCACCTCCTCGATGCCGTGGGGGAGCACGAACAGCGCGGAGCCGTGGAAGGTGAGCAACGGGGCGACGAGGACACCGTCCGGCGGGACCAGCTGCCAGGGCTCAGCCGTCACCGCGTCGGCCGACGACAGGGCCCTGACCCGGGCCAGCTCGGCCTGGGCGAGGGCGAGCTGCCGCCCGAGTGCGGCATCGCTGTCGCGCCCCGGCGCGGGCACCGAGTTCAGCTCGGCCCGCAGTCGGCGTACCCGTTCCTCGGCACGCCGGACGAAGGCGTGCTCCGGCTCGGACAGGGCTTCGGGGTCCGGCTCGGTGGCGAACGCGTCCAGCAGCAGCCGGGCGCGGCCCCGGTCCAGCAGGCGAAGCGCCTCGGCGTATCTGCCGCGCCGCAGCTCCAGAAAGGAGGCGTGCTCGTAGGCCCGCCCGAGATGGTTGAGTACGACGCCGCGGCCCGCGTCGGTCACCGTCTGCGCCAGATAGGCCTCGGCGTCGGCGATCAGGGCGTGGTCGGCGGCGAGCGCGTCCTCGTCGTTGCCCTGGTCGGCGATGACCCGGCCGAGGATCAGTCGGGTTTCGAGGAGGTCGAAGCGCATGGCTTCGGGGGGCTGTGCGAGCGCCTGCTCGTAGTGGGCACGGGCCGCCGCGAGATGCGGATCGTCGGGCGTGTGCCCCGCGAGGGCGTGATGCAGGTTACCCAGGCCCACGTGCGCGGCGGCCGCCATGTCCGGGTCGTCGTGCTCGGCGGACCAGGCGAGGGCGTGCTCGCCGTGCCCCTCGACCTCCCGCACCAGGTCCTCGGAGTGGTCGCCGTCCCACACCCGGCGCCAGCCGATCCCGAGGAGATTGGTCCGCACCTGCGCCACCGACGCGGTCCTGCCGTGTTCCTCGTACACCTTCAGGGCACGACGCAGGTGCTCGTCGGCCAGGGCGAGGTGGTCCACGCCGGGCTCGGCCAGGTGGTTGGCGTGGGTGGTACCGATCTTCTCCTGCATCGACGCCCACAGCTCGTGCTCGCCCTCGGCGGCGTGGAAGGCGGCCAGCAGGGTGAAGTGATCGATGGCCCGGCGGGCGTTGACGACCGGGTTGCCGCCGATGCGCCGGCGGAGGGCGGTCCCCAGACGTTCGGTGGCGGTCGCCCACTGGTCGGGGAAGTCGTCGCGGGTGAACACGTTCAGAGCCTGCTCGGCGTGCTCGATGGCTTGCTCGATGTTGTCGGCCGGATCGCCGTGGATACGGCGCAGATGGACCTCGGCGAGCAGGTCGTGCACCCGCGCCCACTGCTCGGGACTGCCCGCTGCGTCCGTGCGGACCAGGGCTTCCCGCAGCGCCGTCAAAGCCTCCTCGGCGTCCTCGGCCGCGAGGGTGGTACCGCGTTCTAAGAAGGCGCGGGCCAGTTCCATCATGACCGCGGCCCACTCCAGGGGCGCTTCGCTGGCGTCGAACTCCGCGGCGGCCCTGCGCAGATGATCCGCACCTCCGTCGTCGTCCGGGTCGGGGCCGCCCGCCCGTGCGATCATGCCGAGGGCCTGCAGAATCGCGCCGCGCTCCACCGGCCGGGCGTCCGGGCCGAGCAGGTCCAGCGCCCGGCGGGCGTGGGTGTGCCCCTCGACCAGGTCCTGCGCGGACGACCGGGCGAGCCGTGCCTGCGCGGCGTATGTGTGCACGAAGACGAGAAGGCCCGGCGCGTCCCCCGGTGCCTCTTTCACGGCCAGTTCCGCCTGGCGCACCGCCTCGTCCCAGTTCGCGTTCAGGTCGCCGCGGACGCGGTTCAGATACGCGTGCGACAGCTGGGCACGGATCTCGGCGACCGCCGCATGCCGTCCCGCGGCCCGGCCTGCGTCGAGGGCCGCATTCAGCCGTTCGATGGCTTCCTCCACCCTGGCCGGACGGTCGCGGGAGCGGTCGTTGAGCAGGCACTGGGCGATGTCCCACTGGAAGAAAGCCCACTCCGGGCTCTCGGGCCCGACGAGTTCCAGCCCGCGGTGGTCCAGTTGGAGCCGTCGCTCGACCGGCATGTACTGCTCCGCGTAGGCCAGTTCCTGCAGGATCTCCTCGACTTCCGGGTGCCGCCCGGACGTCGGGTCCTCCTCCTGCAGCTCTCCGTACGCCCACATGATGGCGGCATCGATGCCCTCCGCGCGCGCGACGGCGACCAGGTCGGCGTGGACCTGGTGGTCCGGGTCGTCGCCGTGGGCCATGCGCAGTGACAACTCGGCCGCGGCGGTCAGCAGCAGGTCCCGGTCACGTTCGAGGACCCGGCGCTTGGCCACCGGGCCGGACGCGAGGACCAGTGACTGCGCCGCCTCCGCCACCAGGCGCCGGACCGCCAGGTGCGTGGTGAGGTAGCGGACCACTTCCTCCTCATCGGTCGTCGCGGCCAGCCGCCGGACGACGTCGGGGGTGAGGTCCCGCCCGCGTTCGGGGCGGGCCCGGCGGGCGAAGGCCCCGGCAATGCTGTACACACGGCAGTCGGCGAGCAGTTCCCGGTCCGCCGTCAACGCGTCGTGGAAGTCGGGTTCCTGCTCGTACTGGGCGAGCAGGATGCCCACCATCAGGTCGGCGTACTCCCCCAGCAGTTCGCCCGCGCGCGCCTCGATGAGCGCCCGTTTCTCCTCCCAGGAGTAGCTGTTGGCCAGCTCCACCACGGCGTCGACGACCCCCTGGGGAATGTAGATCGTCTCGACGTCGTCGTCCTCGTCACCGAAGCCGTCATTCATGCCCGCCCCCTCCCCCTGTGGCGCCCCCCGGCGTCCCGTCCCCATGGTGGATGCGTGCCCCGGCGCGCGGCCAGCCCCGGTGCCGGATCGGGTGCATCGCTGCGGACGGTGTGGACCGCGTACGGCGGACACTGGTAAGCACGGGAGCGTGCACATGACTGAGTACGGAAAGGTCGGCGACCGGCCGCTCCGGCAGGCGCTGGGCGTGGCCGCCACGACCACCGTCACGGAGGCTCTGCGGCGCGCCGGCGACCCCGCCGGGGCCGCGGACACAGCGCCCGCCGACGGCGAGCGCTGGCTGGTTGTCCTCGACGGCGACGGCGTCCCGCTCTCCGCGGTGTCCTGCGCCGCTCTGGCGGACGCCCCGGCCGAGGCCGACCTCGCGGCGGTCGTCCCAGGACTGCCGCCCGTCATCACCGCCTCCGTGGACACCCGGATCGCCGATCTGCTGGCGTCCCGGCTTCTGGACGAATTCGAGCCGGGGTCCGCGGTGATCGCAACGGACGGCGGCCGGATTGCCGGTGTCTGGGCAGGCCCGGACCTGATGGCCCTGGCCGCCACGGGCGTCCGGCGCACCCACTGGGACGCCGAACTGCCCGGGGAGATAACGATCCCCATGCTGACCCGCACCTGCTGCTACGTCGAAGGGGACACCGTCTGCACCGGCGTGCTGCGGTTTCCCGAACGCCCCCACCGACCGCCCGCCTGCCCCAACCCTGTTCCCCTCGCTGCGCACGCCTTCGTGTGGTGACGAGCGATGTTCGGCAGCCTGCTCGACAAGAGCACCGGATGGCTCGGCCAGCGGCTCGTCGGCACCCTCCTGCTGCCGTCACTCGCCTTCTGGGCGGGCATCGGCGCGCTGGTCGTCACCCACGTCGGCTGGTCCCGGGCGGCGGACCGCTGGAACGCGCTCGGCGGCGCCCGACAGCTACTGATCTGTGCCGGCGCCGTCGCCGGGCTGCTGGTCTTCGTGCTGCTGGCTATGGCGGTGCTGCCGGCCCTGGTGCGGGCGTACGAAGGGTACTGGCTGCTGCGCCATCCCTTCGGCCGCCTCGGCCGGCTCGGGGTGTCCCTGCAACGGCGCAGATGGCAGCGGCTGCGGCTGACCGATCCGCGCGACTACGGCCGCCGTTACCGTTGCTTCCCGCCGGAGCCGCGGGACCTGATGCCGACCCGGCTGGGCAACGCCCTGCGCGCCGCGGAGTCCTACGCTTCCGACGAGCGCCGCTACGGCATGGACGCGGTGTTCTTCTGGCCGCGCCTGTACCCTCTGCTTCCGGACTCCCTGAGGTCCGCGCTGGGCGCCGCCAGAGCGTCCCTCGAACAGTTCCTGGTGCTCGCCGCCCTGTCCGCCGCGTTCGTGCCGGTGACCGCGGTCCTCGCTATGACACCTGGCCTGCCGCTGCCCATCTGGCTACCGACGCTCGTCGTGGGCCCGCTGCTCAGCATCCTCGCCTACCGGGCGGCCGTCTCCGCAGCACTCGGCTACGGCGAACTCGTCCGCTCCGCCTTCGACACCCACCGCCGCGCCCTGCTGACCGCGCTGGGCCTTGCCCTGCCCGCCACCCTGGAAGCGGAACGCGCCTTGTGGCAGGCCCTGGCCCAGCAGTTGTACCGCCGCGACACCGACCACCCGGAACTTCTGCGCTTCACCACCGACCCACCCGTGGGCTAGCTCTCGAGACCCGCGGCCCCAGCGCGGCGCCCGCCCTGCTCATCACCCAACTGCGGGCCGCCGTCCAGGCCGTGCCCGACACCCTGCTCGACATCCACAACCGTCCCATCGCCCCTGCAGTTCCGGCACCCCGGCCAAGTACTGGGTGATCTGACCATCGTGGAAGTGGACCCCCTGCTGCCGAGGGTGCGGACGGCCCGAGCCGACGGCATCTGGTTCACATGCGTACGCCAGTGCGCCCTGGGTGCCTCCGTGGGGTGGGGGCGGGCGGACCGCAGGGCGAGGTGGCCGTCGGTGGGCTGAGCTACCGTCGTTGAGCCCGCTGGGGCGGCTCCGCTGGCGGTGAGCGGGTACGACCCGGCCGAACTGGTGGCTGTCTCATGCATCGCGGACGGCACCGACGCGTGGTTCGCCGAGGCCGTGCTTTCCGCCGGCGGACGCCTTGAGGTCGTCGTCCCGGCCGCCCAGTACCGCGAGGACCTGCCGGAATGGCATCACCGCGCAGTTGGCCATTCTGAGCGTTGTAGTTGGCCGACCTGAGCGGCCGGAGCAAGGTCAGTTTCGGTGAGGCGTGTACATGATCACGGCCATGCCTGGGGCGCAACCAGGGCGTCGGTGACGTCCCAGCGGTCGGGGCGGTAGCCGTCGGCGGCCATGGCCCAGGCGATCGATCCGCGGCGGCCGGAGCGGGCGCGCCCGGGCCGTCTGGTCAGGTGCCCTGGCAGGGGGTGTGGAGAGCGGCGGTTGCGGCGGGTTTGCGGGCGGTAGTCCGTCCGCAGGGCGGAGGCAAGCGGCGAGCGGACGACCGTGAGGGGCTGGCCGCGATCATTTTCGTCGCGACCTTGGGTTGCACCTGGCCCTCGCGCAGGTCGCGGCAGCTGCCGTCGGTGTTCGGCCCGTGCTGGCAGACGGAGTCGACCGAGCGTGTCGGTGCGCTGCCCGCTCGCCGCCGCCAGCTCCGGCACTGCAGTGCGTCAGGTGGGAATGCGTACCGTCTCCACCCAGCTCGGGGGCTGTGGTGCAGCGGGGCCGATCAAAGCCGCGATGATGCGGCAGGGTGGGTTCTCGTCGGGCCACGGGGTGAGTCCGTCGGTGAGGACGACGACGATGCTCGGGCGGTCCCGCGTCGCGAGCGCTGCTTCGATACCGACGCGCATGTCCGTGCCGCCACCGCCGCCCAGGATGATCTGCTCGGTGGCCGCCACCCGGGACACGGCGTGCACGTCGGCGTCGCACGCGAGTACGGTCACGCGATTACCCCGTACACCCACCTCGCGCAGGACACCCGTCACCTCCGCGAGGGCGGCGGCCAGTTCGGCGTCACCCATCGAACCCGAGGTGTCGATGACGACCGCCACCCGCGGCAGCGGCCGGCGCAGGCTCGGCAGGACGACGCCACGCAGCGCCGGTGTGCGGCGCGAGGGGCGGCGGTAGGTGTAGTCGACGGCTCCGCCGGCCCATGCGGCGGCTTCCCGGACCGCGCCGGACAGCGCCCGCCGCCAGTCGACCGTGGGTTCCAGGACCTCCTCGGCCCAGCGCTGCCAGCCCGCGGGCAGGGTGCCGCGGGTGCGCTGATGGGCGCGCATCGCCTCGGCGGTCTGCCGCCGCAGGGCCTGCGCCTCGACCTCGCCTAGCCGTGCGGAGCCGGCGGACTCGGGGAGTTCCCAGGGCGAGGGCCGGCCGTGGGCGCCCGAGCCGCAGTCCGGCGCTCGCACATGCGGCGGCAGCTGATCGACGTACACCTCGAACAACTGGCCCTCGGGGAGGCCGAAGAGGCGGGGTTCCATGCGTCCGTCGGGCAGGCGCAGACCGTCGGCGAGGAGGTCGTCGTTGATCTCGCAGTCCTGCGCGACGTTGACGCGGTGCCAGTCGCGCTGGGCGGCGGCGGGGAGCCGTTCTGCCCGGCCGTGGTGGTCGCGCAGCAGGTGCGCCGCCTCGTGCACCCAGACGCCCGCGAGCTCGGGCACCGGCGTCGCGTCGACGAAGGCAGGGGACACGTAGCAGCGCCAGTGCCGGTCCACCCCCATCGTCCGGACCTCTGTGCTCGGAACGACGGTCAGGGCGTACAACGCCGACGCCAGATACGGCCGGTCGCTCGCCGCCCGGTAGCGGGCGGCGAGGAGTTTGGTCATGTCCAGGGCGGAGCGGGAATTTTGCGTCATCCCCGCGCGCCTCACCGGCCGGTGCCGGGCAGGGCCCCGGACATCTGCAGCAGGTCCAGGAACCCGTCGATGCCTGGCGGTACGGGCCAGTCGAGGTGCCGCATCGCCGCGAGGTCGGTGGCGGCTCGGGCGGCCACGTCCGGTACGCCCGCGTCCACGGCCTTCGCCAGCACCGCCCAGCCGGCCTCCCACCGGGTCCGGGTGAGGTCGCTCTGGATGGCGGCGACCACCGCGATGAGGAACGCCAGCTGCCGGTCGCCGCGGTCAGGCAGGGCGAAGGCGTCGGGGTCGGCGAGGACCCGGTCGGGGTCGGGCAGGTCGAGGTGTTCGAGGTAGGACAGCAGCTCGATGCCCGCGCCGTCCCCGACGGCGCCGGTGAGTGCGGCGGCCAGCGCCTCGCGGCCGACGCCGGCCGCATAGCCGGTGGCGAGCAGCTTGAGTGCCATCTCCCAGGTGCGGGGGGACGGCCAGGACCGGCCCCGGCTCTCGGCGTCGCCGGGGATGTGGTGGACCAGTCCGGGCCGGGCCGTGAGGAATCCGGAGATCGCGCCCCGGGCCCGTGCGACCGCACCGGGCACCTTGGCGGCAGCGACGACGGGCACGGTCACCTGCGGCCAGGTGCCGGCCATGCCGCGGGCGACTGTCCGGGGGTCGTGGGTCCATTCGAGGTGGACGAACCGGTTGGCGAGCGGCGGGCTGAGATGCCAGCCGTCCGCCGCACTGGAAGGCGGGTTGGCGGCGGCGACGATACGGACCGCCTCCGGCAGGTGCAGGCTGCCGACCCGTCGTTCGAGCACCACCCGCAGCAGCGCTGCCTGCACGGCCGGCGGTGCGGAGGACAGTTCGTCGAAGAAGAGCAGGCCCTGTCCGGCCCGGGCGAGGCGGACCGCCCAGTCCGGTGGAGCCATCGGCACACCGGTTGCGGCCGGGTCGTCACCGACGATGGGCAGGCCGGCGAAATCGGAGGGCTCGTGCACGCTGGCGATGACCGTCTCCAGCGGCAGACCGAGCCCGGCGGCGAGCTGCTCCAGGGCCGCCGACTTGCCGATTCCCGGCTCCCCCCACAGCAGCACGGGCTGATTGGCCGTCACGGCGAGGGCGAGCGCCTCCAGCTGCGGGTTCGCGGCGGGCTCGGTCCGCCGCGTGCGCAGCCTGCGGTTGAGGTCGTCCGCGGCCGCGAGCGGGCCGGACGGCGCGGCGGGGGCGGTACGGTCGGTGCTCAAGAGGCCGGTTCTTCCTCGTCGTCGGGGTCGTCCGCGTAGTACTGCTCCTGCTCGTCCATCCATTCGTCCCACCACTCGGCGCCGACGCCCGGGTGCTCCTCCTGTACGCGTTCCCGGAGGAAGGCCAGGTCGGGCCGCTTGTACCGGCGGACGATCTGGGCGAGCGACAGCTCGGACTGGTCGATCACGTCGATCCGTGCCCCGGCGGCGACGAGCGCCTCCACCAGCGCCTTCGAACCGAGGTCGTTGACGGCCACGAACAGCGGTGTGCGCTCCCGCCGATCGCGGGCCTCGAGGTCCAGTCCCTCCGCCAGCAGCCGCGGCAGCAGTGTCTCGTGGTCGAGGAGGTTCAGTACGTGAAGCAGGGTGCGCCCACTGGCGTCCCGCACGCGGGGGTCGACACCCGCGTCCAAGAGCTCCAGCACACCGGGGGTGTCACCGTGTTGGGCGCGCAGGAACAGTTCGCTGCGTTGCGCCCGCAGCGACTTGGGCAGGCGGCCTTCTCCGGAGGTCCACGTCTGTTCCACGGCGAAGCATCCGGCGACGGCACCGCCGAAGGCGCGCATGGCGCGCTCGCGTTGTTGTTCCTCGTCGCTGTGCGGCATGCGCAGCAGGCCGCCGGGCCGGAAGGCAACCTCGTGCCATTCGTCCCGGCACCTGACCCGGACGGGTGTGGGAGCCGTCGGCGCCGGCGGGCCGACCGTGCCTTCCGGGACCTGGAGGGCGGGGAACAGCGCCTCGCGGACGAGCGGATGCAGCTGCTCCGGCGCGACGCCTCCGACTCGCATCAGGTCGAGGTCGGGGAGCCGGCGCCACAGGGCCTCGGCGAGGATGGGTTCGCCCTTCACGTCGTCCCGGTCGACGGTTCGTGCCAGCAGTCCGCAGGCGCCTGTGGGCTCCAGCAGGATGTAGGTACGCCAGTGCGCGGCGATGAGGAAGCGGTCGCCGACACCCTCGGCCGCCTGCCGACGGACTTCCGGCTCCAGTCGGGTGTGGTTGAGCGGGATCCCGCCCAGGAGCCGCTCCGGATCCGCCTGGTACCAGCCCGATTTCTGCGGGGGTGTCAGGTCCAGCTCGATGCCGGCGGCGGCGAAGGCGGCCTGTGTCTCGCCCTTCTGGTGCAGCAGCGTGGTCCACTCGGCGCGCGTCGCCGGGTCGCCGTCGCCGGGATCGGCCGTCGGCAGTTCGTCCGTGCCTCGTGGCGTGGCGTCGGCGTGGAGGAACGGCAGCCTGTCCGTGTCGCCGCCGCACCGTGCACGCAGCTCGGCGGCGTGCCGTGCGTCCCACAGGTGCCGCGCGGACCGCCAGTCCTCGGTGGTCCGCCCGAAGGCGCCTGCGGCGTGCTCGTCCGAGACCGTTGTGAACCGCAGGGCGATCCGCTGCGGTCCGTCGATCATCGGAGGGGTGGTGACGTGCAGGTAGGGCGTGGTTCTGCGGCCCTCGTCCGTTGTCTTTGGGCGGTAGCGCGCGAGGACGACCGTCGTGTCGGTGGCGAGCGTGGTCCGTCCGCCGAGCACGCGCGGCAGGTGCCAGCGCAGCAGGTCGGGGGCGAAGTGGCGGAGGTCGTCCTCGAGGGCCGCGGCGACGTTGTCGCCGCAGTGGTCGGCGACGTCGGACAGGTCGAAGGTGATGTCTACGTTCGCCGCCGCGCAGGCACCCCGCCAGTCACCGGCCAGACGGCGTTCGGTGGCGCGCTCGATCATCCAGCGGGGCACTGCGTACCGGCGGATCCGGCGCCGGCTTGCCGCCTCGTCCGGGGGCAGGCAAGGGAGTTCGCTACGGGAGCTCAACGGTAGACACTCCCTATCGCGCGCAGGTCGGGATGCGTCCTGCCGACGGGCCGCAGACGCTGAGTGAAGGACCGTTTCACCTTGCGGGGCAGGCCGGGCCCCAGACCGACGTACTCCAGCAGCGAGTTGTCGGGAACCGCCGCGAGCAGTGTCTTGGCGCCCCGGCCGGTCAGGCCGGTGTGGCACAGCTCCAGGCGGCGCAGCGGGCTGCCCGGCAGGGCGGCGGCCAGCGCGTGGGCGCCTTCGTCGCCGGTGGTGTTGGCGGGGGCGCCGAGGCTGCGTTCCGACGGCGGGCGGCCCAGGTCGAGTGTCTCGATCCCGCCGAGGGAGTCGGCGAGTGCCCGGGCCCCGACGGGACCGATCCCGTTGCCGCCCAGACCGAGGCGCACCGGCCGTGCGGGGTCGGCCGCGGCGGCGAGGATCGCGGCGCCTTCGTCTCCGAGGTGGTTGGCAGGGAGGTACAGCTCGCGCACACCCGCCTCACGGATCAGCGCCGCCAGTAGCGGGGCGGCGTCGGCGGTCAGGCCGTTGCCGCCGAGGAAGAGGCGTTCCACCGGGCTGGGCCGGCTGGTGAGGGTGTCGAGCAGGGACCGCAGACCGTCGGTGGTCAGACCGGTGTTGACCAGGTCGAGCGTGCGCAACGCCGTGTTGCGGCGGAGCATCGCGGCGAGCGCTCGGGCGCCGTTGTCGCCCACCGGGTTGCGCTTGAGCCACAGGGCGCGGACGGTGCCGTCCGTCGTCAGCGTGTCGGCGAGCGCGCTGACGCCTTCGGGCCCGATGCGGTTGCAGCCGAGGTAGAGGGTGTGCAGGCCGTGGCCGTCGACCAGCGCCTCGGCGACCGCGCGCACTCCCTCGTCGCCGATGGCGTTCGTGCCGAGCAGGACATGCGCGGCGTGCGGAGAGGCGGCGGCGACGGGCATCAGCCGAGCGGCGCCGCCCGCTCCGAGGCCCTGCTTGCACAGGTCGATGCGCCCTTCCGCGCGCACCGTGCCGAGCGGGAAGGTCTCGTCGGCCTCGACCGGCTGCGCAGACCGCAATCGGGCAAGCAACGGTTCCAGAGCGGCGGGATCGCTGATCGCGATGTCGGGGTGCTCGATCGCGGGGCAGCGTACGGGTGTCGGCTGCGTCATCACCACTCCACCGGTCCATCGCCGGTGCCCGGCTCGCCGAGGGCGGCATCACCCTCCGCCCGCCCAGGACGAACCGACGCCAATCGACTTTCCTCCACGACAAGGGCGGCAAGGCCGGCCGGATTCGAACCGACGTCCTCCAGCTTGATGCTTGGGCGCGACGACCTCTGCGCTACAGCCTTGCCGCGGAGATCATAGCGGGCTTTCGCCTCTGCGTTCGAACCCGTTGGTCTCGGCCAGGGAGCGAACGGCCCACAGGGGGCCGCTCCCGGCAAAGGTGATGACGGCGTCGGCAACTGTGAGGCCGTTGGCTCGGCTGCCACAGGTCGGCCCGGTGCGCCCACGGTGGCGCCGAATCCGCAGGATCTCCCGGGCTGACGAACTGCTGGCGTCAGCCACTCCCCTACGATCCCCACCCACACAGGGTGGTGTCACCCTCCCCGGACCGGCCGCAGCACACTGCTGCTGCAAGCCCTCCCACCGACACTGACCGTGCCCGATCCGATGCGCCCCTCGGCATCCTTCTCGTCCTCACCAGTCGTGCACAGTCCCGTCGTGCAGCCTGCTGATCGGCAAGTACGCCTGCTGATAGGGGAAATGACGCGCTGCTTCGAGATCGAGGTCGACGCCCAGACCCGGCGTGTCGGACGGATGCAGCAGTCCCTCCTCGAAGCGGTAGGAGGTTCGGAACACCTCCAGGGTCCGCTCGGAGTGCCGCATGTACTCCTGGATGCCGAAGTTGTGTACGGCCAGGTCCAGATGGAGGGCGGCGGCCATGCCCACCGGGGAGATGTCGGTGGGGCCGTGCATCCCGGACCTGACACCGTAGACGGCCGCCAGGTCGAGCAGCTTCTTCATCGCGGTGACGCCGCCGGTGTGGGTCACCGCGGAGCGCACGTAGTCGATCAGCCTCTCGCTCAGCAACGTGGTGTAGTCGTACACGGAGTTGAAGACCTCGCCGATGGCCAGCGGTGTCGTCGTGTGCTGCCGGATCAGGCGCAGGGCCGCCTGGTCCTCCGCGGGTGTGGCGTCCTCCAGCCAGAACAGGTCGTACGGTTCCAGTGCCTTGCCCAACCGGGCGGCCTGGATCGGTGTCATCCGGTGGTGTCCGTCGTGCAGCAACGGGAGTTCCGGGCCGAACTCCGCCCGAACGGCCTCGAAGACGCCGGGCAGGTGCCGTAGGTACGCGCGCGTGTCCCAGGTCTCCACGGTCGGCCGGGACCATTCGCCGGTGGTGGGGCGCGCGGGCTCGTAGTCGTAGCGGTCTCCGCCGCCGGCGCTCGACGAGGCGACGCCGTACACCGATTCGAAGCCGGGGATCCCGGTCTGGATGCGGATGGCACGGTAGCCCTGCTCCTGGTGCGCACGTATGGAGTCGAGCAGTTCGGGCACATCGCGGCCGGAGGCATGTCCGTAGGCGAGAGCGCCGGTGCGGGACGCACCGCCGAGGAGCTGGTACAGGGGCATCCCTGCGCACTTGGCCTTGATGTCCCACAGCGCCGTGTCCACGGCCGCGATGGCCGCCATGGTCACGGGGCCGCGCCGCCAGTACGCCCCTCGGTAGAGGTGCTGCCAGGTGTCCTCGATGCGGGAGGCGTCGCTCCCGATGAGCAGAGGAACGACATGACTGTCCAGGTAGGAATGGACGGCCAGCTCGCGGCCGTTGAGCGTGGCGTCGCCGAGGCCGACGATGCCGTCCTCGGTGGTGACGCGGAGAGTGACGAAGTTCCGTCCCGGGCTGGTGACGATCACCTCGGCGGACATGATCTGCATGGAGGATCCCCCTCTTTCCGGCGGTTCGGTCGGTCCTCTCAGGGAGCACGGCTCCCGTGTGCGGCGGCGACGCAGAGACAAAACCGGGTTCAGTGACCCCGGGTGCGCCGGACCAGCTCGGTCTGCACCTCGGCGACGATGCGTTCGACCGGCTGGGTCGCGTCGACGGTCATCCCGGCCTCGTCGTCCTCGAGTGGTTCCAGGTCCTCGAACTGCGACGACACGAGGGAGGCGGGCATGAAGTGCGACTTCCTCCCCTGCACACGGGAAGTCGCCGTGTCCCGGTCGATCGTCAGGTGCACGAAGACCGCATCGGGCCGGGCCACTCGCAGCAACTCCCGGTAGATGCGTCTGAGTGCGGAGCAGGTGATCACCAGCCCCTCCTCCGCGCCCGCCGCCCGCATGCGGCCCGCGATGGCGGCCAGCCACGGACTACGGCTGCGGTCGTCCAGAGGGGTGCGGTTCTCCATCGACTGAACATTGCGCCTGGGATGAAAGGAGTCTCCCTCCTCGAACGGCACCCTGAGCGACTCCGCCAGGTACCGGCCCACCGTGCTCTTGCCGCATCCGCTGACGCCCATGACGACGACGGGTGCGCGCCGGGCGTGGAACAAACCGGCCATGGCCTCCTCGAAGCCGGCTCGATGAGCAGGTGGCAGGCCGTTGGTGTTGAAGAGGTCCAGGCCCGCCCGCAGCCGGTCGCGTACGCCGGGATCGTGCAGTCGTCCGCTTCGGATCTCGGCGAGGAGAGCCTCCGCGAAGGCCTCGGCGGCCGTGGCCAGGCCCTGGTCGATGGCGTAGGCCAGCCCCATGTGCAACCACATGGCGATCGGCTCCGGCCGGGTGGGATAGCTCTGGACGGTGTCGGCTCCGACGACAGCCCGCGTCGGCGTGATCACCGCCTCCTGGTGAGCACCGGCCCAGTCCCGGTCGATGCGGTGGTTCAACGCCATGACGACCGGATAGGAGAGGCGCACGAACAACTCGTTGCGCGAGCCGGCCAGGAGAGTCCGGTGGAAGGCTGCGTCCACGTCCCTGAAGCGCTGCCGGATCGCCGCGCCTTTCCGTGGCTGCGCGAAGTCCGGGTCCTCGCTCAGGGCGAGCAGGGTGCGGGCGTGGCTGGTGAGGTCGTGGCAGATCTCCGCAGACCGGCTCAGGGCGGCCAGCCTGGCCGCGCGGGGCTCGATCACCTCTCGCAACTCGGTCAGTGACCGCATCTGGCTGTCGGGGGCCACCTCCAGACGCCACGCGATCACGTCGGGGTCCAGCAGGTCCCACCGTTCCAGCGCCTGGACGGTGGCCCCGATCCGCGGCTGCAGATTCACCAGGCCCTTCTGGTGCAGCGTCTGCAGGGCCTCGCGGGCCATGGGCCGGGTGACCTCGAACTCATGCGTGACGGCGTCCACAGTGAGGTGGTGGTCGCGGGGTTTGCCGCCTGCCACGATCTGGCAACCCAGTCGCTCCACCACCCTCGCGGTGGAGCCCCGTAACGCGTCCTCGGATCCTTCGGGCAGGTCGACTTCGGGACCAGTCATGGCGGAGATGCTAAATCACAGAGTCGTTCTGGTCATCCGTCTGAACGCCGCCGAAAGGAGCGCAAAATGCCTTTGGGGCGCACGCCGGAGCATTCCGCGCCTCTCTACCGCCCCCGTGCGCCTCAGAGGCCGATTGATGAGGTATCAGAAGCCTTCTCTGACCTAGATCACATGAGTACCGTGGTCACCCATTCGAAAGGTTTCGGTAATGCCGAGAACCGGCCACGGCGAGTGGACGTGCGCCGTCACATGACCGGTATCGATGCGCGGCAGCTGACAGAGGGCTGCCTCGTCCCCGTTCTGACGCAGCCGCAGGAGAGCCGCATGCCCGAACCGACCTCACCCACGCCTCCGCCGGAGCGGTTGTCACTGCGCTGGGCGCTCATCCTCTTAGCCGCGGTGGTCGCGGGCTTGCTGGCAGGACTGCTGACGTACGCCCAGTCCCGCAACTGGCCGGCCTCACTCCTGGCGGCGCTCGGAGCGAGCGGCGCAGCCCTTGTGAGTCTTCCGCTGCTGCTCTGAAACACTGGCTACTGACTTCGGCTCGTCGGGTTGATTCCACTCGAAGCCCCTGATGGGTTCGGGGTGTTGTACAGGCTTTGCCTCCCGTGGGCGGGGCGGGTCGCGGTGCCGTCCGTCCCCGTGCTGTCTGCAGGTCGGGCCGCACCTCGCAACCGGTTGAACGGGCCACCCACGGAGTAGGCCGTACGCGAACGAGATCCGAAGAGCCTCCTGATGTGTCTCCCGGATCGGCAGTTCGCATCGTGTGCCCTTCACCCGGGCGGTCCCGACTAGATGCGCTCACCGCGGGCAGGCACTTCTCATGTCCGTGATCTTCTTCGACATCGGGGCAACCCTCGCGGATGCCCGCATGGAACCCGATGGCTCCCTGACACTTCAGGCCCGACCGCGCGTCATGGCACTGCTCGACGCACTCCGCGGGGTCCGCGAGGGCATCATCTCCAACCCCGGGCCGGGCAACGGTGCCGCCGCCCGCGCGGAGGCCGCGCTGCACGAAACGTTTCCCGGCCGTTTTATGGAAGAGGCACTTGTTCACTGGGGTGTGAAAGACAGTCGCAGGATCTTCGACGAGGCAGTCGCGAGCACTGGGGCGGCGGCCGACGAATGTGTCTTCGTGGGCGAGGACGCCCAGGAGCGCGCGTTCGCACGGGAGGCGGGGATGCGTACGGCGGCCCACCCGGTGTTCGCTTTCGCTGCGTTGGAAAGCCGTACCGTGCACCGGTCACGGATCGAGCTACAGGAGGGTCCGGGCCCGGCCGAGTTGACCGCGGCAGTGGACGAGGCCGAGGCCGTTGTCGTGCAGATCGTCTCCGAGCAGCTCGCGCTCGTCATGGTGACCATGCGAGGGGCCGAAGCACTCAACCATGCCGGTTTCAGGGTTCACGTGCGCGGACCGGTGGATGAGACTGCGGCCGTCCCGAATCGGGACGACCAAGCGGTCTCGGCACCCGATGCGCTCGCGGACGCCCCTCATGAAGCCCCCTAGACAGCCGGCCGACGCCGCTCCCGGGGGTCGCGCAGTCAGTCCTCGGGCGGGCATCCGGCCGTCAGCGGAATAGAGTGCCCGGTATGAGTGCAAATGATGAGGAAAGTCAGAGGGGTACCGGCGCAGGCAGGCAAGGAGACGACGCCGACCCCGATGACGCCGAGCGCCGAGCGGCCGAGAAGTTCATCGACGACCTACTGGCGCGGGGCGAGGCGGTGTTCGAGGGTGAGGAGCCGACACCGCGTACTACGCACGTCATCAAGCGCGAGGACGACGGACGGCTCACCGCCCGCCGTCTGCGCTTTCACCGCTGATTCAGCTCACTTGTCAGTCGAAGCACCGCCGGACCAGGGCGAGTCCCTCACCCGTCTCGCTTCGGGTGATCTCGTGCGTCTTGAGTCGGGAGGGGTCGTCGTCGATGAATGCGGCCTCGGTGCGGTGCTCCTCGGGTACTTGGACACGGCCGCGGCGGAAGAGGTCCTCGAGGTACGACGTCGCGACCCGTTCGGGGTCGGCGGGGCGCACCGAGCCGCCGGCGGGGTCGGAACCCGCGATGCCGAACCGTCGTTCCTCGGCGGGGGCGGACAGGGTGAGGGGCTGGGTGACACCGTACGTCGCACCGTGGATCGTGACCTCAGTGAGCCCCTCGTCGTCACCACCGCCCGGCGTCGCCTCGGCGATTCCGGCACCTCGGCGTGCCACCTCCGGCCCGGTGACGGCCGCGGCGGCCTCCAGGGAGAGGATGCCGTGGCGGATGAACGCCGAGCGAAGGGACCGACCGTACTTGCCGCCGTTGCGGCGCTGGTCCGCGGCGATCATGTGACCCGCGACCTGCGCGTAGTAGGCGGACACCACGGGCGCGGCCACCACAGCATCTACCAGCAGCTGTCCCGCGATCTCCCCCGCCCTGGCAAGACCGGCCTGGTCCTGCAGATCCTGCTGGCGGAAGATCCCGGCAACGATCTTCAGGAATGCGCCGCTGAACACTCGGGAGAACGAGTGCGGCTCGCTGGACAGCATGCTCGCGGGTCCGTTCGGGGGCAGCTGCACAGGGTCGCTGTAAAAGAAGCTGTTCGACAGGTTGCGCAGGCAGTCCGGGTCGACGGCGTTCGGGTGGCCCTGGCGGATGGCCCAGCCCAGTTGCTCGGCCATCCTCGACATCCGCGAAGACAGCTCGAGGTTGCCCTGTGTCTCGGCCAGCACCAGGATCCGCAGCGATTCCAGCTGGAGTGAACTCAGCAGCGCACTGATGTCACCGAATGCCTCGTGCAGGGCGGCCGCCTCAGCGCTTGCCGCGTTGAACAGCTGAGGGCGCAGGGCGTCGAGGATCGCGTGTCCCGTCTCGTGCTCGACGATCTCGTTGCTCTCGCAGGTGGCGACGGTGACGCCTGTGACCGTGCTGCGGAAGAACCACAGGCCTTTGCGGTCGTAGAAGGCGTTGAGGTCGTTTCCTGCGTTGAGGTGTGCGGTCAGCGCGCGTCCGACCCTGGGGTGCCATTGCGTTCCCGCCGGAACCAGCGGACCCCAGGTCTGGCCGGCCCGGCTGAGTGCATCGGCCGCCACCCAGTAGCGGAACGCCTCGGTGCCCGGACCGGCGCTGTCGGGCTGCGGAGTGGTCTCCGCGATGGCCGTCGGGAAGGGCTGTGTGTCGAGCTGTGGAACGGGATGCGGTACGGGCATGTTCACCCGCGGCGGAAAGCCGGGGTCGTCCTCGTACACCAGAACAGTCGGGATCATCGCTTGCTGTTGCTGCACCGTCATGGCGGTTCCCTGAGGGGGAGAGTTTGCGGATGAGGGGTTCACGACGGGGAATCTCTCGACCAAGATTCCCTCATGCTCAGTACGAGGCCCCGCTACCCCGGCGTCAATTCGAACAGAGGCAGGTGGGGCCTCCTGGGGACAGCGGCGGCAGCAGACGAGTGGGCGGTCGCTCTTGGCCTGTGGCTGGTGCGCACTGCCACCGGACCCGGCGAAGCGATGTCGGCCGGACGGGTGACGGTGCCATGCGGCGGGTACTGGAGGAAGCCCGCCGCGTTCAAGGTCTTCGTGAGGGTCGCGGCCAGATCCTGCTGATGTTCGCCGAGGCGCCGGCCTTGAGCATGCCGAGTGGCGCGACCACCAGGTCGACCGAGGCAGGGTGAGCCGGGCGCACGCATCGTGCGCCCTGCTCATGATTGCCCCGCCAGTCTGCTACGGCCCCATATTGATGGCTGTACAGGAACCTGCGGCCCGCGCGGCTAGTCCCACCGGATGTCGGCGAGGCTGTCGAGGGGGACTCGATCGGCCGCCGCTTCCGGAACCTTCAGGGTGTCGCCCTGGTGGAGGGCGGCGGGGAAGCGGAGGTGGGTGCGGTCCTCGAGTTCACCGAGGGTGACCTGGAAGACGCGGAACTCGTCGAGTTCGAGGGCTTCGAGCTGGTTGAGGTTCTGAGTGAGCAGGAACGCCTTGGCCTTCAGCTCGCCGCGCTCGGTGAAGGTGATGACCTTCCAGAACTCGCGGGGGATCCGCACGTTGCGAAAGACACGGTCGTCGTCCTGGAAGACGGGCCCGCCGAACACGCTGACCTTGAGGTCGTCGACGTCGACGTCGGCGAAGACGGCGTCCTCGAGCTCGCCCCACAGACCGTTCTTGGCGCTCTGGTTGAAGTCGTCCATCTGCGGGGTGATGTTGGTGTAGAAGAAGGAATCCGTGTTGGCCTTCTTGGCCTCCGCGAGGCTGCCCCACAGCAGGTCGGCACGGCGGGCGATGTGACCGCGATCCAGCCGGTTGTTCGCATACAGTTCGTTGCCCACCTGGGCTTTGGCGGGCAGGCGGGGATCCTTGACGAAGGTGTTGGTGCGGCTGAGCTTCTTCAGTGAGCCGCCGTCGACGTTCCAGGCGACCCAGAACGGGAACCGTCGCGTCTTGCTGAGCGTGAGCGAGAAGTGGGTGTAGGGAATGACCTGGGAGCCGTCCAGAAGGACCGCGTCCCGGACGAGGCCGGCGCCCAGCTGTGGCGCCTCGATGCGCTCGCCGAGGAAGTCAGGGTCGTAGCCCTCGATGGTCTCGGCGTCTTCGGGGCGCGGCGGCGTCAGAGTGATCTCGAGTTTCTTGAACACCCGGGCAGGCAGGCAGGCCAGGGCATGCTCGTCGGATTCGCCCGGAGCCTCGCCGCCGAAGTGCAGCCCGGCCATGACCGTGCTCGGGCGGCCGTCTGCCTGTTTGAACAACCACAGCGCGCCGGAGTCGCCGCCCATGCTGATCTCGTTGTCGTCCGCCGGATGGTCGGGGTCAGGGCCGATCTCGAAGCAGCCGATGGTCTTGACGCCGACGTCACCGCCGTAGTTGATCTTGACCATGGTGTCGATACGGCGGACGATGCCGTGCGTGACCCCGGTGGTCCGCCCGCTCTTGACGACCTTGTCGTCAAGCTCAGGCTCCCCCAGCTCCTTGGGCACCGCCCCGAGCTCGAAGATCTCCTGGACGAACGAGCGGTCCTCGATGGTGGCGACCGCACAGTCGCCGGCCAGCCCGAGGTGGGAACGCTTGAGTACACCCAGGCGGTTGCGGGCGATGCGGTTGTCGTCGTGCGGACCGGGCTGGACGACCTCTGCCCCCAGCTTCCCGTCCGGGCCGTGCAGGACATGCCAGTTGCTCAGCACATAGGGGGTGCCGTCGGTCTTGTCGAAGGCGACGCAGCCGATCGTGCCCGCCGTCACCGTGACCGCTCCGACGCTCACGCCGGGCGCGATCGGGTCCTGCCGGACCTTGCGTGCCGGCGACTCCACCTCGGCCAGCGTGCGGAAGTGTGCGTCATAGCTGCGCTCGATGACGTCGGTGGGTATCTCCGCCCCGTCCACCGTGACCGTCGGAGGGATCACAGCTGCGCCCAGCGCCTCCAGATGCTCCGCCTCAGCCTTGCTCTCCACCGTGAACTGCAGCACGACCTGCTTGCCGCGCTTGCCACCGGTGACCTTGCGGCCGATGCCGACCGAGGTGACGTTCGGATCCTTCAGCAGCTCCGGCCCGCGGGCACGGACGTACTGGCGGAGCGACGCGATCAGCTCGTCCTCGGCGGGACCGCCGTTCTTCCGAGGCGACGTGGACTTCTTGTTGTTAGTGGCCATGCCAGGGATATCCGTTCATCAGAGGAGACGGCGCGCGGGCATCCGCAGGCGAGCCCGAAGTGGGCGCGGCGAGTACCCGAACAACCGTTCGATCGCTACGTTGGGTTGTAGTTCAGTTACAGAATTTGCGATGTAGGCCGCCAGGCGGACAGTCGCGCGAGGACCGCCCTGATGAGGCGCGTCTCACGGCAGGCCGTTCGGAGACCGACGAACGAGGCGACGGGCGATCCGCCCGCGTTCTGCCTGCGTCGATGACTCCATTGCGCCCTATCAACAGAAGCGGGTCACGTCACGCCAACTCGTGGCTTGACAACCTGGGGGCACAGATCGACGGGAGACCGCACCAGGCACGGCTGCCGCAGCCGCGGTCAGGCGATCACCGAGGGCCCCGGAAGCGCCGAGTGCAGGGTGAAGGGCCCAGCCGTGCGCAGGCGTGGCGGTGTTCAGTCAGGTCGCGTCTGACCATTGATCTTGCTGTGGCAGGCTCTCCTCGCGGGGAAGAAGGAGAGCCGATGCGGCTGGAGCGCGGAGCGACTGGGGTCTGGGGTCACGGTGACGAACTGGCTTCGGCGACGGATGTGACGCGCTTTCGCAGCGTCTGCAGGGAAGCGGCAAAACGGACTGGTGGCTGTGTCAGCGAGCTCGCCTTGGCCGGGGGCGTCCAGCTTCCACGCGCTCACCATCACCAGCCGCGCGAAGGCCTAAGTCGTTCTGCGTCACGCGCACCTGCCGGTTGTCGCCTTCGCCGGCGCACCCCCTGTTCCAGGACAGCCGCTGTCAGGCTTCGTCGACCCGCCGCCGTGGGCGGACGACCTCGGGGTTGCCGGTATCCGCTGCCTGCACGTTGAGGAACTGAGCACACCGACGTCGCAGGTGGACGTGACCGAGCCGGCGGAAGCAGAGCTTGCTCAGATCCGTTACCGGCGCCCCGAGGTGTTGAGCGACCTGCTGTTCAACTGGTGGGACTGAAGGGTGATGTCTCATCGCTCCCGGTCCGCCTGTGGCGCTCAGCGGGATCGCGAAGCCCGAGGCTGAGCGAGGTGGCAGGCGGGCGGCGATGGCGCGGACGTGAGCCGAGCCGGGCGGCCCGGAAGGAACTTGGCCGACGACCCCCGGGGACGCGGGCGTGGTCGATTCTGCGGACGTCACCCTCTGCTCTTGCGCCACCTGCACCCGGCCGGGCTCCCGATGAGGGTCCTGTGTGCACGCGGTGCAGCCAACAGCTCCGCCGGAACTCCGCAATCGTGTGCGCCACGAAGTCAGCGAACGCCGAAGGCGCCTACCCAGGCGCCGAGTTGAGCGACGCCTGCTGCGGCGTCGATGCCTCGTGTAAGCCGGCAGAGTCTTCGGTCGACCTCACCCTCACCATGGCCGAGGCAACTTCGTGTCAGGGTGCGGCTGCCGGAACTGACCTCAGAAAGGTCAGGGGCAACCGTGAACGAGGGTGGCCGCCCCGACCTGCAAGGTCGGGGCGGGCACCGCGAGCGACAAAACCCGAACGGACAAAAAGACAGCGTCAAGCAG
>NZ_JBEXYL010000054.1:0-65762 GCF_040630895.1 Streptomyces sp. NPDC005728 | reverse complement strand
ACGCCGACAACCCCGGCCTCTGGATGCTCCACTGCCACAACCAGTACCACTCCGAGAGCGGCATGATGACCATCCTCGGATACCGCAAGTGACCGCGTGATCCGGGGGAAACTCCCTCGCCCTAGCCCTGGTCCGCCACGAACGAGGCCATCCAGGCCAGCGCCGCGTTCCAGTTGACGGCCGTTTCGTCGGTCGACCAGGACTGGATGTCGTCGACGTAGCAGAACTGGCCCGTGCAGCCCTTGAGTCTGCTCTGTGCGTACGGGTCCTGGATGCTCGAGTTCGGGCCTCCGGCGAGGGTGCCCCGCGGCGGGTCCGGGAGGTTCGGGTCGAGTTCGCGGGCGTACCAGCGGCTGTGCTGCCGGTGGGAGGCGACCTCGCCGTATCCCGTCACGTACGAGATGTTCAGCGCGTTGCGGCCGAGGATGTAGTCCATGCTCCCCAGCGCGCCGTCCCGGTATCTCGCCGCACCGGTGAGGTCGTAGGCGGTGGCGATGACGTGCGCGTTGTTGAGGACCTGGGCGTTGGAACCCCAGTCGTAGAGGTTGCCGTCGGGTGCGTACGGCATGCCGTACGGCTGGGACGCCGCGGTGGCCAGGTAGCTGTCGGCGGCCCTGATCACCGACCGGCGCACCTCGTCCCGGCCCGGCAGCGCGTTCGGTACGGTGGCGAGGTCGAGTCGGCCGGCCGCCGCCGTGCGGCCCCAGTCGAAGCCGAGGGGGCCGAAGATGCCCGCGGTGTGGACGGGTGACGTCAGGACGTGGTGCGCGAACTCCTGTTCCCCGGTGGTGAGATACAGCTCCGCCGCCGCCCAGTAGAACTCGTCGGACGCGTTGTCGTCGGGGTAGGCGCCGCCGCCTGTGCCGTCGTTCGGGTCGGGGTACGTCTCCGGGTGCGCCAGGGCGGCCCGCCAGGCCGTGCGGGCAGCCGTGAGCGCCTTCGCCGCGAACGCCCGGTCGTAGGGCCGGTACAGGCGGGCCGCCTGCGCGGCCGTCGCCGCCAGGTTGAGGGTGGCCTGGGTGGTCGGGGCGTGCAGCTCCCGCGGCTGCGGGTCGTCGCTCGGCAGCAGGGGCAGTCCGGTCCACTGGGCGTCGTGCACCTTGCTGTGCGCCATCCCGGCGAGCGGCTGCCCCTCCGGGACCTGCATCTTCAGCAGGAACTCCAGCTCCCAGCGGGCCTCGTCGAGGACGTCCGGCACCTTGTTGCCGCTCTCGGGAAGGGCCAGGCTGCCGTCGCCGAGCCGCCCGGGCTGCCCGGTGCGGGCGTGCAGGGAGCGCTCGTAGGTGCTCAGCAGCTCCCACGTGGAGATGCCGCCGTTGACGATGTACTTGCCGTGATCGCCGGCGTCGTACCAGCCGCCCGTCACGTCCAGGGTGTAGGCGCACCGCCCCGCTTGGCAGGGGACCTGCGCGTCGCCCTGGTTGGGCGCGGCGTTCAGATGGCCTGCCGGCCTGCCGTAGCCCGGGCGGAGATCGTCGCGGATCGCGATGCCGCTGCGCTGGGTGTAGTAGTACTTCAGCGAGTCGAGGCGCAGTTGCTCGTAGGCGCCGGTCCCGATGGCGAACGGGCGGCTCGTCTCTCCGTCGGCGACCAGCGTGAAGTCCTTGCCGCGGCCGTGGAAGGCACCGAAGTCGATCGAGTGGACGTTCTGTCCGGAGGAGACGTCGGAGCCGCGGGGTACGGTCCAGCCGTGGGCGACCGTCCTGCCGTCGGCGTTCCTCAGCTGCCAGGGCAGCCGGGTGCCGGCGCCGGTGACGAGAGTGGCGTTCTTCGGCCCGGCGGGCAGGTAGGCCACCTGGTTGACGCGGACCCGGGGCCCGGTGTCGGGCTGGTACACCTCCGGCGGGACCCCGCCCAGCAGCGACACGTCGTCCAGGCAGAGCCGCCAGGCGTCCGCGGCACCGCCGGCCTGGAAGGCGACCTGCGCCTGGCTGCTGTCGACGGGTGAGGTGAAGGTGTACGCGTAGGAGTCACCGGAGGCGCTCAGCTGCGGGCTGACCTCGTACCAGGTGTCGTACGGCGCCGTCTGCAGCCCGACGATCGCCCGCACCACATGTCCTTCGGGCACACCGGAAGCCTTGAAGGAGAAGCGGTACGACTCCCCCTTCACCAGCGTGATGTCGTTCTGCCCGACGGCGGCGTCCCAGCGGTCGGCGGTGCCGCCCGGCACGTCGGCGCACAGCCGCCCGTCGGACAGGCCCGCGGTGACGTCGGGGGTGGTCCACCACGGCTCGGTGGTGGTGTCGAAGGTGCCGTTCCTGACCTGTTCGACCTCGTCGGCACCGGCCGGAGCGGCGGGCAGCGCGGTGAGGGCCGCCGCCAGCAGGGCGGTGAGGGACAGCAGGGCGGTTCTGCGTCGTTTCACGTCTGGGCTCCTCGGGGGAGGTGCGGGTGGCGCCCCGGTGGGAGCGCTCCCAGATGCGGACGCGCACCATGCTTGTTCCAGGTATGACAGTCCGTCAACGGTCCGGACGGGGAAGCCTGTCCACGGCCTCCCCGTCCGGACCCGACCGCGTCTCAGACGTCCAGCCGGCTGATGCGCACCGCTCCCCCGGCCTCGCCCGGGTAGGCGCTGGTGAGCATGAGGCGCACCCGCGAGCCGCGCACCGCGTCGAAGGTGATCACCGTCGGGCTGTCCGAGGCGGTGGCCCAGTCGACCTGCGCACCCGTCACCGGAACGTACCCGTGGCCGTCCCACACCGCCGCCTCGACGCCCGCGGGCCGTGCGTGCGTGGCGTCGACCGTGAAGGAGACCGTCACCCGGTCGACGCTCCGTGTGCGGCCGAAGTCGACCGACACCCAGTCCTTCGCCCGGGCCCCGTTGAAGGCGGGCAGCAGGGCCGTGGCCGACTTGGCGAAGGCGTTGGACCAGCCGGTGGCCGGGTCGCCGTCCAGCATCGCGGCGGGCAGGGTGTCCTCGCGACCGGAGTAGCCGGCGTCCGCGCGCGGGTAGTCGGGGGCCGCCGGGTGGTCGGGCCCGAACTGGGGTGCGACGGTGGTGGCGCTGCGGGCCGGCGTCGTGCGCACGCTCACCGTGCCCCTGCGCAGGCCGTCCGCCCGTGCCGTGACCTTGAGAGTGCCGGGCTCGCTGCCGGACCGGACGATGGCAAGGGCCTTGCCGTGGAAGGCGGTGCGCGTACTGGCCTGGTAGCGCTCGGCGCTCTCCTCGCGGCCGTTGTCGAGACCGGCCAGCGAGCCGCCGGTCACGTCGAAGGCGACCAGGTGCTCGGCGTCGGGCACGATCACACCGTGGGCGTCCACGACGTCGGCGGTCACGAAGAGCAGGGAACGGCCGTCGGCGGCGAGGGAGGCACGGTCGGCGGTCAGGCGCACGGCGCGCGGGACACCGGCGGTGCGCAGCACGTCGGTGGCGACCACCCTGCCGTCCCGCCGGGCCACCGCCTTCAACTCACCGGGCGCGTACGGCACTTTCCAGGTCAGGTGCAGTTTTCCCGCGCTGCCGTTGGGGCTGGTGTAACTGCCCGGGTAGGGGCCGTCGGTGAAGGTCTTGTCGTCACCGGTGGCCTCGGTGGTCTCCAGGTAGGTGCGGCCGTCGGTGGTCTTCTTGACGTCGAACTCCCTGACCCCCAGGGACTTTCCGTTGAGGAACAGCTCCACGGAGGACACGTTGGCGTACGCCCAGACCTCGACCGTCTCGCCCTCCTCGTGGTTCCAGGTCATCGGCAGCAGATGGACCATCGGCTCGGTCGTCCACTGGCTCTTGAACAGGTGGTACATGTCCTTGGGGAAGCCGGCCGTGTCGACCGCGCCGAAGAAGGACGCCTTCACCGGGAAGACGTCGTACGGGGTCGGCTCGCCGATGTAGTCGATGCCCGACCACAGGAACTGTCCCGCGAACCACCGCCGGTCCCGATCCTTCTTGTGCCCGTACTCGCCGCTCATCGTCCAGGAGGCGAGGTTGTTGTCGTAGGAGGAGGTGTCGCGTCTGCCGGGCGTGTGGTTCTCGCCGGTGTTCAGGTGTTCCGGCTCCTGGTACGCGCCCCGGGTCGAGGTCTCCGAGGAGGACTCGGACTCGAAGAGGAACAGGTGGGGGTACTTGGCGTGCAGGGCGTCGACCGACTTGGCCGTGTTGTAGTTCAGGCCCAGGCCGTCGAGCTTGGCGAGCATGCGGTCGGCCGCCGAGCCGGTCGCGGGCACACCGTGGTACTTGTTCGAGCCGATGACGACCGGACGGGTGGCGTCGGCCGCCTTGATCGCGGCGATGATCCGGTCGGCCATGGCGAGCCCGGCGGTCGAGGTGGAGTCGGGTATCTCGTTGCCGATGGACCACAGGACGACGGCGGGCGAGTTGCGCGCGGCCAGCACCATCTCCGCGGCGTCCCTCTCGCACCACTCGTCGAAGAAGCGGCCGTAGTCGTACCTGGTCTTGCCGGTCCTCCAGCAGTCGAAGGCCTCCACCATCAGCACGATGCCCAGTTCCTCGCAGACCTGGATCATCTGCGGCGAGGGCGGGTTGTGCGAGGTGCGGAGGGCGTTGACGCCCATCGACTTCATGATCGTCATCTGCCGGCGCACGGCGTCGACGCTGATCGCCGCGCCGAGGGCGCCCTGGTCGTGGTGCAGGTCGACACCCTTGAGCTTGGCGGGGGTGCCGTTGAGGGAAAAGCCCTCGTCCGGGCCGAAGCGACAGGTACGGATGCCGAAGGTGGTGCGGTAGGTGTCGACGGTCCTGCCGCCGACGCGCAGTTCGGTCTCCAGGGTGTACCGGTGGTCCGGGGTCGCGAAGTCCCACAACCTTGGCTCCGGGACGGTCAGTTCGTGGGTCGCGGTGGCCTGCTCGGAGACGGCGACCGTGGTGGACGTACGGGTGACCGTACGGCCGTCGGGGCCGGCGATCCGGGACCGGACCTCGACGTCAGCGCCGGTGCCGGAGGCGTCGAGCACGGTGGTCGCGACCCGTACGACGGCCCGCTCGGCATCGACCTCGGGTGTGGTGACGTACGTGCCCCAGCGGGCCACGTGCACGGGCCCGGTGATCACCAGGCGGGCCTCGCGGTAGATGCCACTGCCCGAGTACCAGCGACTGCTCGGCAGCTGGTTCCGGACCTTGACCGCGAGGACGTTCGGGGTGCTGCCGTCGGTGTGCACCAGGTCGATGAGGTCGAGGGCGAAGCCGGTGTAGCCGTAGGGGTGACGGCCGGCCTCGGTGCCGTTGCAGTAGACGTAGGAGTCCATGTAGACGCCGTCGAACTCCACCGAGATCCGCTTGCCGGCGCAGTCGGGCGGCAGGGTGAAGGCCAGCCGGTACCAGCCGAGGCCGCCCGGGAAGAAGCCGGTGCCGCTGGTGGTGCCGTGCTCCGTCGTGGGAGTCTGCTCGATGCTCCAGTCGTGGGGTGCGGCGACCTCGCGCCAGGCCGAGTCGTCGTACCCCGGCTCGGCGGCCTGTGCGTAGGCGCCGGTCGGGTCGGTGATGCCGCCCGGGTCGACCAGCGCGAAGCGCCAGCCGTCCCGCAGCGGGACGGTACGGCGTCCCGCGGCGCCGGACACCCCGGAGGCCGGCGCGGCCGCGGCGTCCGGGCCGCCCAGGAGCGCTCCGGCGGCGGGCGCCGCCGTGGCTGCGACCAGCACCGACCTGCGTGTGACCGTCATGGCGGCTCTCCCTCATCAGGACCCAGAATTACTCACAACTGATCGTGAACAAACAGATTCTGACGGTCCGCCACACAGAATCGTCAAGGGTGCGGAAGCGCGCACCTGCCCCATGGGGCACATCGGCCGGATTTCCCCCTTGACCGTGTTCGACCGACCGACCCGGTCGCCGGAGGTTGCGGTTCACGGACGTGCGGGACGCACTAGGCTGGAACGCAAGTGGTGCCACCTGTTCACTGTGAGTGTGCCCTTGGGAGCGGCGACGATGAGCCGGGTCTATCCGTTCGACGAAGCGGCGACGGCCCGGGCTGTCATCGACGACGACGGAACGCTGGTGGAGTGGAACGAGGGCGCGCGGCGCCTGCTCGGCCACCCGGCCGACGCCGTCGTGGGCCGCCCTGCGGCCCTTCTGCTGGCCGGCGACGGGACCCTCGCCGTACCTGTCGGCGCGCGCTGGGAGGGAACGGTCGGATTGCGCCACCGGGACGGCCGTACGGTCGACGTGTGGCTGCTCGCCCACCGCCGGCCGCCGGGCAACGGCCACGGCGGCGACTGGCTGGTGGTCACCCCGCTCACCGGCCGAGACGCGGCCGCTCCCGATGATCCGCTCGGCCGGGCGGGCCTGATCCAGTCGCCGTGCGCGGTGGCCGTGTACGACGACGCGCTGCGGCTGCGCCGGATGAACGACGCGATGGCCGAGGTGATCGGCCTGCCCGAGGAACGCGTTCGGGGCCTCAGGCTCTCCGAGATCGGCAGCAAGCCGGAGAGCGAGGAGCTGGAGCAGGGCCTGCTCCAGGTGCTCACCACCGGCCGGCCGCTGGACCTCCAGACGTACCTGCGCACCGGCGGCGAACAGCGGCCGCACGCCTGGCTGGCTCGGATGGCGCCGGTCACCGACGCCGAGGGCCGGGTGCAGGGCGTGTGCCTGGCGGCGCACGACGTCACCGACATCTACCGGGCCCGGCAGCGGCTGCAGCTCGTGAACGAGGCGAGCGTACGCATCGGCTCCACCCTGGACGTCACCCGTACGGCGCAGGAACTGGCCGACGTGTGCGTGCCCGCGCTGGCCGACTTCGTCACCATCGACCTGCTGGACCCGCAGGAGTACGGCGGCGAGCCCCCTGCCCGCCTCACCGCCCCACTGAACCTGCGCCGGGTCGCCCACCAGTCGGTCCTCAGGGGCATTCCGGAAGCGGTGGCCGAGCCCGGGCAGCTCGAGGTGTACCCGGCGTTCTCCCCGCAGGCCGACTCGCTGACCGCCGGCCGGACCATCCGGGCCACGGTGGCCACCGGTGACCTGACCGAGTGGCTGACCTGGAGCGCCGCACGCGGCGAGCGGGTGCGGGAGTTCGGCATCCACGCCTCGATGTCCGTGCCGATCCGGGCGCGCGGGCTGACCCTCGGCGTCGCGGTGCTCACCCGGCACCGGCGCAAGGACCCGTTCACCGACGACGACATGCTGCTCGCCGAGGAGATCACCGCCCGGGCCGCCGTCTGCATCGACAACGCCCGCCGCTACTCCCGCGAGCGCGAGACCGCCCTGGCGCTCCAGCGCAGCCTGCTGCCCCGCACGCTCCCGCATACGGCCGCCCTGGAGGCCCGCTCACGTTATCTGCCGGCGGCCCGGGCAGGGGTGGGCGGCGACTGGTTCGACGTGATCCCGCTGTCCGGCATGCGGGTCGCGATGGTGGTCGGGGACGTCGTCGGGCACGGTGTGCAGGCCTCGGCCACCATGGGCCGGCTGCGCACGGCCGTCCGCACCCTCGCCGACATCGACCTGGCCCCGGACGAACTGCTCACCCACCTGGACGACCTGGTGGTCCGGCTGTCGGAGGAGTCCGGCAGCGACGGCAGCCCCGGCGAGGTCGGCGCCACCTGCCTGTACGCCGTCTACGACCCCGTGTCGCGCTCCTGCACCCTGGCCCGCGCCGGGCATCCGCCGCCCGTGGTGCTGGAGCCCGGCGGTGAGCCCCACCAACTGGACCTGCCCGCCGGTCCGCCACTGGGCCACGGCGGTCTGCCCTTCGAGTCGGCCGAGGTGAGGCTGCCCGAAGGCACCGTCCTCGCCCTGTACACGGACGGCCTGATGCTGTCCCGGGAACGCGGCGGGGACGTCGGCCGGCAGCTGCTGTTCCAGGCGCTGGGGGTGTACACGGACTCCCTCGACGGGACCTGCGACCGCATCCTGCACGCCCTGCTGCCGCCCGCCGGCGCCGCCGACGACGTGGCGCTGCTGCTGGCCCGCACGCGAGGACTGCCCGCCTCCCAGGTGACGACCTGGGACATCCCCGCCGATCCGGCGCTGGTCGCGCCGATCCGCAAGCAGGTGGTGGAGCAGCTGGAGCGCTGGTCACTGAGCGAGATCGGGTTCACGGCGGAGCTGGTGGTGAGCGAGCTGGTCACCAACGCCATCCGGTACGGCTCCCACCCCATACGGCTGCGGCTGATCCAGGACGCGGCCACGCTGATCGTCGAGGTGTCCGACACCAGCCACACCGCCCCGCACCTCAGGCGCGCCAAGATCTTCGACGAGGGCGGCCGCGGGCTGCTGCTGGTCGCCCAGCTCACCCAGCGCTGGGGCAGCCGGCACACCACGGAGGGCAAGACGATCTGGGCGGAGCTGGGGCTGGTGGAGGAGGATCAGTAGCCCCGCAGCCAGGGCCGTACCTGTTTGCGGGCCTCGTGCAGGCGGGACTTGAGGGTGCCGAGGGGGACACCGATGCGCTCGGCGACCTCGGCGTACTCCAGCTGGCAGATGTCCCGGTAGACCAGGGGCGCGACCAGGTGCGGATGCTCGCGCTCCAGCCGGTCCAGGGCCTCCAGCAGATCGATCCGGGAGCCGGCGATGACGCTGGTGGTGCGCGGGTCGACGTGCTCGGCGGGCTCGAGGACCGCGGGCTGTTCGGCGGCCCGCCGCTTCAGCTCGCGGTACTTCATCCGGCAGCAGTTGGCGACCACCGTGTAGAGCCAGGTGCTGAAGCGGCTGCGGCCCTCGAAGCCGGAGATGTGCCGGGCCACCTGGAGCAGCACGTCCTGGGCGGCCTCCTCGGCGTCCTCCCGGCAGGGCAGAAAGCGTCCGCAGCGGCGCACGACCTCGGGCCACAGCTCGGCCAGCAGCCGGTCCAGGGCCGCTCGGTCGCCCGCCGCGGCACGCCGGGCGAGATCCTCGGCCGTCACGCCGTCCTGCACGTCAGGGTCCCCCTTGGAGTCGATCTCAGGGCAGGCATGATAGTCGTATGCACTCCCTGGAGCGGATCGGCCGCTACCGCCTCGAACGACGCCTGGGCTCCGGCGCCTTCGCCACCGTTTGGCTCGCACACGACGACGAGCTGGACGCCCCGGTGGCGGTGAAGGTTCTCGCCGAGAACTGGGCGCACCGGCTCGACGTCCGGGAGCGCTTCCTGTCCGAGGCGCGGCTGCTGCGCCGGGCCGGCTCCAGCCGGGTGGTGCAGGTCTACGACATCGGTGAACTGCCGGACGGCAGGCCGTACTTCGTGATGGAGTACGCCGACGGCGGCACCCTCGCCGACCTGCTGGCGGCCGGCCCGCTGCCGGTGCCCCAGGCGCTCACGCTGACCTCGTTGGCCGCGCGGAGCGCCGCCGCCCTGCACGAGGCGGGCATCGTGCACCGCGACATCAAGCCCACCAACGTGCTGCTGCACACCGCCCCCGACGGCGCGCGGCGCCTGCTCCTGGCCGACCTGGGGCTGGCCAAGAGCCTCGCGCAGGCCTCGGTGCTCACGCTCGCGGCGGGCTCGGCGGGCTACCAGCCACCGGAGCAGGCCGAGCCCGGTGCGGGCATCGACGCCCGGGCCGACGTCTACAGCCTGGGCGCGGTGGGCTACGAGCTGGTCACCGGGACCGTGCCGGGGCCCCCGGGGAAGGTCGTACCGCCCGGGCGGCTGCGGCCGGACCTCGACGAGGACGTGCAGCGGGCGCTGCTGCGCGCCCTGGAGCCGGACCGGGAACGGCGCTGGCCGGGGGCGCTGGCGTTCGCGGACGAGCTGGACCGGCTGGCGGCGGCCTCCGGCGCGCGGGCGGCCAAGCGGCTCGACGCCGTCCGGGGCCGGCTCGGCACCGGGACGCTGGTGGTGGCCGCGGTGCTCGCCGCCGCGGCCGCGGCCGTCACCGTGACACTGGTGCTCCAGCGGACCGGCACCGCCGACCGGACGGTGGTGAAGGACTCCACCGGCCGGGTCGCCGTCCAGGTGCCGGCCGGCTGGGCCCTGCAGCTGCGCGACTCCGGCTGGGACCCGCACACGCTCGGGCTGACGGCCGGAAACGAACCGGGCCTGGCCGTCGCCGGCGACCTGACGCGCTGGTCCGATCTGACGGCCACGGTCGACGGCGTGTTCGTCGGGGTCAGCGAGCACGGCGACGTCACCGCCCGGGTGAACGCCCTCGCCCACTCCGGCTGCCGCTACGCGGGCAGCCGCACCTTCACGAGCGCCCAGTGGCACGGCCGGATCCGGGCCTGGAACGCCTGCCCGGACGGCGGCTCGGTGACCGAGTCCGCGCTCGGCCCGGCGGACGGCTCCGCTCAGCCACAGGTGTACGTGCAGGTCCGCGAGCAGGGTGCCGCGGACGCGACCGACGGCATACTCCGCTCGCTCCGGGTGACCTGACAGAGCGGACGGCAACGAGCCGTCGACCGGACCCTGCGACGGCCGCTAGGCGCTCAGCCCGCCGGTCCGACGAGTCTGAGCAGGTGGGACTCCAGGTAGTCCAGAAGCTCGTCGCGCGCGTCGGGCTCGTCGGTGGGCCAGTTGACGACGGCCTCTTCGGCGAAGGCGGTCCAGGCCCGGGCGGTCAGTGCGAGTCTGGGCGGGTCGGGGCGACCGGTGTGACGGTGGAATTCCAGTACGCGCCCGGCCAGAACCTGGCGGGTCTCGTCGACGACCCGCTGGACGGCCGGGTCGCCGGCCGAGGCGCCCCGCACCAGCGTCAGGTACAGCTGCCGGTGTTCCCGTACGTAGTCCACGAAGCCGCTGGTCATCGCGTGCAGGGAGGCCCGTGCATCGGCTCCGGGCGGCGGGGTGGTCCGGTCGAGCAGTTCGGTGCATGCCGCGCGCACCACCGCCTGGTGGTAGTCGCGTTTGGAGGCGAAGTAGTGGAAGAGCAGTCCCCGGGAGATCCCGGCGCGGCGGGCGACCTCGTCGGTGGACAGTGCGTCCAGAGGCTGCTCCGCCAGTAGCTCCAGCCCGATCTTCACCAGCTGCTGTCGGCGCTCCTCGGGGGCGAGGCGACGGGGGCGGGCGGAGGACATGCGGGTCAGTTTATGGGCAGGCAGCGCGCCGGACGGCGGCGGTCGGCCGGACTTGTTTGACAGTGCTCAGTAAGGCGTCCAGACCTGCATACGGCACTATTGAGCAATGCTTAACAAGGCGGGTCATGGCAACCATGCGCGCCGCGCGCTTCGACGCAGCCACTGGTGAACTCTCGGTACAGGATGTGCCGGTGCCGCTACCGGCACCCGGTGAGGCTCTGGTGAAGGTCGCGGCCTGCGGGATCTGCCATTCGGATCTGAGCCTGCTGCACGGCCTGGCGACGTCCCGGCTGCCGGTGATCACTGGTGGGTCATCTGGGCTACCGGAAGGCCCACCTGCAGGAACTCGTCCGTCTGGTGGCCCTGGGGCGTCTCGACATCTCCCGTTCCGTCAGTGCCGTTCTGCCGCTGGAGGAGATCGCCGAAGGCATCCGGCGACTGGAGAGCAAGGAAGGCAACCCGGTCCGCATCGTGATCACGCCCTGAGCGCCGTTTTCCCGGCCCGGTGAAACCGGTCGGCCGTCCGGGCGGGAGAGATCACCGTCAAGGCGGGGAAGAGAACCCGGAGAGTTCCGAACTTTTCCGGCGGCCCGCGCATCGGAGTGTGATGGCGGCGCACCCGGCGCCGAAGGCACGCCTCCGTCGCGTGCCGTGAAGATCCAGGAGTGTCGATCCCCATGGCCTACTCATCCCGGTCCCGGTCCCGGCAGCGCGGAGCCCTGCTCGCCGGCGCGGTCGCCGTCCTGGGCCTCCTGACCGCCTGCGGCAGCCAGGACGGCCACTCCACACCCGAGAAGGTGTCGGGCACAGCCGGTCCGGCGACCGAGGGCACGGGCGGCTCGGCCGCAAGCTCCGACTCCGACTCCGCCTCCGGCGCCTCGACACCGGGTGGCGGAACGTCGTCCTCCGCCCCGCAGGCGGCCACGCCGTCGGGCACCGCCACCAAGACCGGCAGCAGCAGCGCCCGGTGCCACACCTCCGAGCTGAGCGCTTCCGTGGGCCGCAACAACCCGGGCGCCGGTCAGGAGAACTTCCCCGTCGTGCTCACCAACAAGTCCGCCCGGACCTGCACCCTGCGCGGCTTTCCGGGCGCTGCCTTCGTGAACGCCTCCGGCACCCAGCTCGGCCCGGACCCCAAGCGTTCGTCGGGCTCGCCGGTGACGGTCACGCTCCGGTCCGGGCAGAGCGCCTGGGCGGGTCTGACGTTCTCCAACCCGGAGATCAGCGGCGCGAAGACGGCCACGCCGGCCGCGCTGCTGGTCACCCCGCCGGACGAGCGGGACTCGCTGAAGGTGGCGTGGACGGCCGGAGCGGTCCCCGTGTCCGGGAACTCCTCCTCCGTCTTCCTGACCGTCTTCGGCTCCGGAACCGGCGCCTGACCGGACGACACCTCCCACCAGATCCCCCGTCAGAACCCCGCTGTCCGCTCCCGGGCAGCGGGGTTCGTCATGAGCGCGCCACAAGTGTCACAGGACGGCAACACGTCCCGGCCGCCGCGATCTTTCCGCAGGGTCCCCTCATCGAACCCCTCGACCGCACAGCGAGAAGGCTCCGCAGGGAGCCGTGACGAGGAAATCGGGGAACAAGATGAGCGGCATCTCACGCAGGCGTGTGCTGACGGCGGGGGCGGCTGCAGGCGCCCTCGGGGCCCTGTCCGCCTGCTCCTCCGGCGGCGGGCTGTCCGTCGACGGCAAGGATCCGGCGTACGGCAAGGGCACCACGCAGGCCCGGGTGAAGCCCATCGGCGACGGCTCCACCGCCGACACCGGCACGCAGCCTCACCAGCCGAAGCCGACCCGGCTGACGCCGGGCCAGAAGCCCCCGCAGTTCGTGGTGTTCTCCTGGGACGGCGCCGGCGAGCTGAGCAACAGTCTGTTCTCCCGGTTCCGCAAGGTCGCGGCCGACCACGGCGCGAAGATGACCTTCTTCCTGAGCGGTATATACACCCTGCCGGAGTCCAAGAAGAGCCTGTACCGCCCGCCGCAGCACGCGGTCGGCGCGTCGGACATCGGCTACCTCGCCGACCGGCACATCCACGCCACGATTCAGCAGGTGCGGGCGGCCTGGCTGGAGGGCCACGAGATCGGCACCCACTTCAACGGGCACTTCTGCGGCGCGACCGGCGTGCGCAACTGGTCCTCCGCCGAGTGGCGCAGCGAGATCGAGCAGGCCGTCGACTTCGTCACCAAGTGGAAGACGAACACCGGTTTCACCGACCTCGACCCGCTGCCGTTCGACTACCGCAAGGAACTGATCGGCGGCCGCACCCCCTGTCTGGAGGGCCAGGCCAATCTGCTGCCCACCGCGGCCGCGCTCGGCTGGAAGTACGACGCCAGTTCTCCCGGCGGGCTGCAGATCTGGCCGGGCAAGGTGCAGGGCGGCCGGATCTGGGACTTCCCGTTGCAGTCGATACCCTTCGCCGGCCACTCCTTCCAGGTGCTGTCGATGGACTACAACATGATGTTCAACCAGTCCGGCGGAAACCCCCTCGGCGACCGCACCCAGTTCGACGCCTGGCGCGCACAGGCCCGGGACACCTACCTGAACGGATTCCGGCGCGCGTACGAGAGCAACCGCGCCCCCTTCTTCATCGGCAACCACTTCGAACGCTGGAACGGCGGCATCTACATGGACGCCGTCGAGGAGGCGATCGGCCGCATGGCGGAGTACGACGACGTGCGGTTCGTGTCCTTCAAGCAGCTCGTGGCCTGGCTGGAGGCGCAGGACCCGGCGGTGCTGCGCAAGTTGCGCACCCTGGTGCCGGGCCAGGCTCCCGTGGGCGGCTGGGAGGAGCTCCTGGGCGCGGCGGGCACCCCTTCCTCGTAATCCGTACAGGGTCGTTTGTTTTCATGGGCGGGCACCACCTGATCGATCCGGAGGACCCGCCCTGGACACCCCGCTCGCCGAGGCCCTCTCGGCTGTTCTGCTCGTCGCCGTGCTCGCCTGGGCCGTCGTACGGCCCTTCGGGTGGCCGGAGGCGGCGCTGGCCGTCCCGGCCGCGGGGATCGCCGTCGCCACGGGGGCGATCTCGCTCGACCACGCCCGCGCCGAGGCGGAACGGCTCGGGCCGGTGGTGGGGTTCCTTGCCGCGGTGCTGGTACTCGCCCACTTCTGCGCCGTGGAGGGGCTGTTCCAGGCGTGCGGGGCGTGGATGGCACGCTGGGCGGAGGGCCGTCCCGTGCGACTGCTGGCCGCGGTGTTCGCGCTCGCGTCGGCGATCACGGCCGTGCTCAGCCTGGACGCCACGATCGTGCTTCTCACCCCGGTCGTCTTCGCGACCGCCACGCGGACGGGCGTACGGCCGAAACCGCACGTGTACGCCTGCACGCATCTGTCGAACACGGCGTCGCTGCTGCTGCCCGTGTCCAATCTGACGAACCTTCTCGCCTTCGCGGCGAGCGGGCTGACCTTCACCCGGTTCGCGGCGCTGATGGCACTGCCCTGGCTGGTGGCCATCGGCGCCGAATACCTGGTGTTCCGGCGGTTCTTCGCCCGTGACCTCACGGCGGCTGCCCTGGTGGGCGGGGACACCGGTGAGGTGCCGCGGCTGCCGCTGTTCGCGCTGGTGACCGTGGGCGCCACGCTGGCGGGGTTCGTGGTGGCGTCGGCGTTCGGGGTGGATCCGGCGTGGGTGGCCGCGGCGGGCGCGCTGGTGCTGGCGGGGCGGGCGCTGGTGGACCGGAAGGCGACTCCCCTCACGGTCGTGCGCGCGGCGTCCCCGGCGTTCCTGGCGTTCGTGCTGGCGCTGGGCATCGTGGTGCGCGCGGTCGTCGACAACGGGCTCGCGGACGCGCTCGGGTACGTCCTGCCCGGCGGCACGGGGCTGCCCGCGCTGCTCGGGACCGCCGCGCTGGCCGCCGTCCTCGCGAACCTGATCAACAACCTGCCCGCGGTGCTGGTGCTGCTGCCGCTCGCCGCTCCCGAGGGTTCCGGCGCGGTGCTCGCGGTGCTGCTCGGGGTGAACATCGGCCCGAACCTGACCTACGCCGGGTCGCTGGCCACCCTGCTGTGGCGGCGGATCGTGCAGCAGCACGAGCACGACGTGGACCTCGGGGAGTTCACCCGGCTCGGGCTGATCGCCGTGCCCTCGGCGCTGGGCGTGTCGGTGGTGGCACTGTGGGGGTCCCTGCAGTTGCTCTGATGGGTTCCGTGAGCCGAGGGAGGCCGGCCTGATGCGTGTGATCGCCTGGCTCGTCGAGGGCACCTGGCCCGCCTGCGTGGACGCCGTACGCACCCACGCACCGCCCACCTGCGAGGTGGTGCTGCTGCACGTGACCGGCCCGGACGTGCCGGGGGTGGCGCACGGCGCGTACGCGGGGCTGCTCGGCCGCGGCCATCCCGAACACGACCCGGGCGGCCGGCTGGAGGCGCTCGGCGGGAGGTCGGCGGCGGAACTCCTCGCCGCGGCGGCCGAGCGGCTGGGGCGGCCGTGTACCCGTCAGGAGCGGACGGGGCGCGTCGAACGGGAGGTGGTGGCCGCCGCCGACGGGGCCGACCTGCTGGTGCTGGCCCGGGACGGCGACCGTTCCCGGCTCGGGCCGCGCAGCCTGGGCCCGGCCGTCCGGTTCGCCGTCGACCACGCGCCCTGCCCGGTGCTGCTGGTGTGGCCCGAACCGGCCCCGGACCTCGGGACGATCCCTCCCCCGCCGCCGCGCCACCGCTGAGCCCGTGGGCCGCTCAGTGGTGGTGCCCCCCGCTGCCGCCGCCGTAGCCACCGCCGCCGTGTCCGCCGCCCCAGGTGCAGTAGGACGGGTAGACCGAGCACCAGTCGGGGGTGGCGGAACGCGTCGGCGCGGGGCTGGACCCGGAAGCCGTCGGCGTGGGGCTCGGCGAGGGGGTCCTGGCGGCCTTGGGGGTGGTCTTCGCCGACGGGGACGGCACGGGCGACGGGGCGTTGTCGGCGCCCCAGTTGACGTTCTCCATCTCCAGGTCGGGCTTGGCCGTGTCGATGGCCCAGCGCTGGGCGGAGGTCGCGGCGCGGTTCTTGAGGACGAGCGCGCCGGAGCCGTCGGTCGCGGCGGGCGTCAGTGCCAGGTCCTGGTCCGAGCGGGGGACCAGGGCGCCCTGCAGGGTGAAGTCGTAGCGGATGTCCTTGGCGGCCCTGCCGGTGGCCGAGCAGGGGGCGAGCCGGACCGAGTAGCCGAGGTGGGAGTCCAGGCACAGCTCCGGGGCGGAGGCGTTGCGCAGCAGTCCGTCGGTCTCGTACGACCACTGCTGGCTCGCTGCCGAGGAGCAGGCGACGAGTTCGGTCTCGGCGCCCTGGACGGCCTTCTTGCCGACGACGCCCACGCACAGGCCGGAGGCGAGGCTGTGCAGCCGGCCGCGCAGCGCGCCCTGGGCCGTTCCGCTCGCACCGGCCCAGGACGGACCCGGTGTCGCGGAGTCCTTGCCCGGCGTCCGCGAGGGTGAGCTGCCGGGGGCCGGGGCCGCGTCGTCGCCCGAACCGAGCACCGACCACAGGACCAGCGGGAGGACGACCAGGCCGCTGACCGTGACGACGGCCAGGGCGAGGTTGCGGCGGCGGGCACGACGGGCGGCCCGGTGCGCGGAACGGCGGGACGGGCGGGGCGCGCCGGAGACTGCCGGGGCTGCCGACGGCATGGGGGGCATGGCGGGTGCCGGAGCCGGTGCCGCGGGGATGAAGGCCTCGCCGCCGGAGGGGGCGGCAGGGACCGGCGCCGGGTCCGGGTCCAAGGCCCCTTCGCTGCGGGCCGCCCGGGACTCCACGTAGGCGTGGGCGCCCCAGCCGAGGACCGCCTCGGCCAGCGCGAGGCCCAGCCCGGCGTTGAACCGGGCGAGCTGGTCGGCGGTCTGCCGGCAGTGCCGGCAGCCCTCCAGGTGCCGCTGCAGATCCGGGTCGACAGCGGTCCCGCCGCGCCGGAAGGTGACGTCCAGCATGCGCTGATAGCGCCGGCACTCGGTCTCGGGGGCGAGTTCGCGGTGGGCCTGCAGACATTCCTCGCGCAGCCGTTCGCGGGCGCGGCGGAGTTCGGACCGGGCCTCCTCCTCGTCCAGGCCCAGCAGCGCGGCGGGGACGCCGAGGGGTTCGGACTCGACCTCGGTGTGCCACAGCACGGCGCGGGCGGACTGGGGCAGCCGCTGGAACGCGCGGGACAGCAGCCGCCGTCCGGCGGGCGGGAGCAGCCGGGCGGCCGCGCGCTCCCCGCTGCCGGTGCCCGGCCGCAGCTCGGGGTGGAGCAGTTCCTGGCGACCGTCGCCGTCCCACTCGGCCGCGATCCGGCGGACGGTGACCAGCAGATGGGGCCGCCAGGCGGCGGACGGGCCCGCCTGTCTGAGGGACTCGCCGAACAGCCGGGTGAACGTGGCGGTGGTGAGCATGCCGGCGGCACGCGGTCCGTCGGTGCACAACCGGGCGTAGGCGAAGGCCGCTTCCCAGTGCCGGTCCAGGAGTTCCCCGACCGGATGGAGCGCGGGTGTCGTTCCCGTCCACTTCTTCAGTTCGGCGCTGAGCTGCTCGTCCGAGGCGTCGAACCGGCGGGCGGTGGGGGCGGAATCCGACGAGCCTGCGTCATTCACGGCTGCATTCCTCCGGGCGCGACACGGGAATTAGTCCATACCAAAGGGTATGGACGGGATTCGGCGCCCCGAACGTCCGCCTGGGCAGCTCTTTTGAAGCGTGGGGGGCGTACGGGAGCGGCCTGGCGTATGCAGCGGAAAATGTAATTGACTGCACGCCGACAGCGCACACTTTTGCACAACCCGGCACCCCCGAACAAGAGATCTCACACTTCTCGACATTCCGTGCGGCAGGCTGCTCTTTGACACTTCGTCAATGACAGCCTTTGCGGTCGATTACAGCCGTTCACCCGACCGATAGGCGCCCGGAGGTACTCCGTAACGCGCACGGAAGACCCGGCTGAAGTGGAAGGGGCTCGGGAATCCGGACGCCGCCGCCACCCGCTCCACGGTCAGGTCGGTGACCTCCAGCAGCCGGGCCGCGTGCCGCAGCCGGGCCTCGCGCAGGGCGCGCATGGGCGGCCTGCCGGTCCGCTGCGTGAACAGGTGGGCGAACCGGGACGGGGAGAGGGCGACGCTCCCGGCGAGCGAGCGGACGGTGTGCGGGGCGCCCGGGTCGGCGGCGATCAGTTCCTCGGCGTGGCGTACCCGGGCGTCGACGCCGGGCCCGGGTGCCGGCGGGCGGGCACCGGAGGCGGCAAGCAGCACGACCTCCTCCAGCGCACACAGGGCCAGTTCGCACGCCAGGCTGCCGTGGGCCACCGCCACCGGATCCGCTCCGGGCAGGATGCCCTGCGCGGGCCGGCGGGCGTCGGCAAGCATCCGGTCGAACGCGGCCCCGATACGGCCGTGCAAGATCCCGGGCACGGGTGCGACGACGTACAGGCCGTCGGCGACGGCGTACGGGCCGAGCCAGGGCGCCCAGGACGGCCGGGCCTGGCAGTGCGCCCACCAGAACCGCCAGTGCGGGGCACCGGGCGCCACGGCATAGCGGTGGGCGACACCCGGGGCGAGCACCACCAGGTGCCCGGGGAGCGCGTCGGTGCGGGCGCCGCCCTGCCGGACCAGGCCGCGCCCGCCCGTGGTGAAGGTGAACAGCCAGCTGTCCGACCCCCGCGGCCGGTCGACCCCGTACCCCGGTCCCTGGTCGTAGCGGCCGGTCACCACCAGGCCGGGCGGCGGGGACGGGTCGCCGGCAGCGGTCCCGGGCAGTCCGTCAGCATGCATGGGCATCCTCCCCGGGCGCACGTCGGCCTAGCGTGGCGGGCCAGCGGCGCAGCGAGGAGACGAGGAGCGGACCCATGACAGCCACGGACACCGGCGCCATCCTGCCCGAGGCGCTGCGGCGGCAGTTCGAGGAGGCGGGTTTCACCGTCGTACGCGGTCTGTTCGGGTACGACGAGATCGAGCGGCTGCGCGACGGGTTCGCGGCACTGCACGCGGCCGGGCCGGTTCCCGGGCACTTCGAGCCGCGGCCCGAGGACCCCGACCCGCTGCTCCGGTATCCCCGGGTGATGCAGCCGCACGAGATCAGCGCGCCGGCCCGGCGGTTCTTGCTGGACGCCCGGCTGCGGTCGGTGCTGGAGGTGCTGCTGGCCGAGGAGGTGCTGGCCGCGCAGAGCATGTACTACTTCAAGCCACCGGGCGCCCGGGGCCAGGCGCTGCACCAGGACAACTTCTATCTGCGGGTCGAGCCGGGCACCTGTGTGGCCGCGTGGGTCGCCTGTGATGTCATCGACCGGGACAACGGCGGCCTCGAAGTCGTCCCGGGCACGCACCGGATGGACCTGTTCTGTCCCGAAGCGGCCGACGAGGAACTGTCGTTCGCCCGTGAGTACGTCCCGCCGCCGCCCGGCCTGACCCAGGTGCCCGTGGACCTGGCGCCGGGCGACGTGCTGTTCTTCAACGGCAGTCTGGTGCACGGCTCGGGGCCCAACCGCAGCGCCGACCGTTTCCGGCGCTCCTTCATCGGCCATTACGCGGGCCGTTCGGCCGAGCGCATCGGCGGCTACTACCGGACCATGACCATGTCCGGCGAGCGCGTTCCGTTGCCGGAGAGCGAGGATGGCGGCCCGTGCGGCACCGAGTTCGCGCCGCACGGACCGCACTGAGCCGTCAGTGGCCGCTGACCGCGCGCGGGGTGTAGGGCTCCTCCAACTGCTCGATCTCCTTGTCGCTCAGCTCCAGTTCGACAGCGGCCACCGCGTCCTCGATGTGCTGCGGCTTGGCCGCGCCGACGATCGGAGCGGCCACCGTGTCCTGGTGCAGCAGCCAGGCGAGGGCGACCTGCGCGCGCGGGACGCCGCGCTCGGTGGCGATGCGGGTGACGGCCTCCACGATGGAACGGTCGCCCTCCAGGTAGAGGCGGCTGCCGAAGTTGTCGCCCGCGCTGCGCTCGGTGACGGTGCCCCAGTCGCGGGTGAGCCGGCCGCGGGCCAGCGGGCTCCAGGGCAGCACGCCGACGCCCTGGTCCGCGCAGAGCGGCAACATCTCCCGCTCCTCCTCGCGGTAGAGCAGGTTGTAGTGGTTCTGCATGGACACGAACTTGGTCCAGCCGTGCCGCTCGGCCGTGTACTGGGCTTTGGAGAACTCCCAGGCGTACATCGAACTCGCCCCGATGTAGCGCACCTTGCCCGCCTTGACCAGGTCGTGCAGCGCCTCCATCGTCTCCTCGACCGGTGTGGCGTGGTCGTAGCGGTGGATCTGGTAGAGGTCCACGTAGTCGGTGCCGAGGCGGCGCAGGCTGTGGTCGATCTCGGACATGATCGCCTTGCGGGAGAGGCCGCCGCCGTTGGGGCCCGGCCGCGACCGGCCGTGCACCTTGGTGGCCAGCACGATCTCGTCGCGGTTCGCGAAGTCGCGCAGGGCCTTGCCGACGATCTCCTCGCTGGTGCCGTCGGAGTAGACGTTGGCGGTGTCGAAGAAGTTGATGCCCGCCTCCAGCGCCTGCCGGATCAGCGGCCGGGACGCCTCCTCGTCGAGGGTCCACTCGTGGACACCGCGGTCGGGCAGCCCGTAGGTCATGCAGCCCAGACAGATCCGCGACACGTCCAGGCCCGTCGAACCGAGCTTCATGTACTGCATCGTTGCTGCTCCTGCCTTCAGGGGCGATGGTCACTCAGGAGCGTACGTGGTGCGCCGGGGCCGATTTGACTGCCGCCGCGCGCGAACGATTGGATCCCGACAGGTGCCGCGCCGCCCGGCGGGGCCGTACCTGCGACTGATGGAGCGGACTTGCCCACCAAGGGTGTTTCCCGCGTCGGAGGTCGGGGGGCGACCGTCGGCGCGACGCTGCTCGCCCTGGCCCTCGCGGTGACCACGCTGGTCGGCTGCGACTCCGGCGGCACGCACGAGGGGTCGTCCCCGAAGCCCGCCGCACTGCGCCTGCCGCCGCGTCACGCCGGCTTCGACTACCAGATCGGCGGGGCCTATCCCCCGCCCGCCGGGGTCAGGATCGTCAGCCGCGACCGGTCCGACCCGCCTGCGCCGGGCCTGTACAACATCTGCTACGTCAACGCCTTCCAGGCCCAGCCGCAGGAGCGCTCCTCCTGGCCCGCCGACCTGCTGCTGCGCGACGAGAGCGGCAAGGTCGTCATCGACGAGGACTGGAACGAGCCGCTGCTCGACCTGCGCACCCCGGCCAGACGGGAGCGCGTGGCGGAGCGTGTGAACCAGTGGATCGACGGCTGCGCGGAGAAGGGCTTCGACGCCGTGGAGCCCGACAACTACGACAGCTACACCCGCTCCGACGACCTGCTCACGGCGTCCGACGCCACCGCGTTCATGCGTCTGCTCTCCCGGCACGCCCACGCCCGCCACCTGGCCATCGGGCAGAAGAACACCGCCGAACTGGCCGGGCAGCGCAGGCAGACCGGGCTGGACTTCGCGGTCGCCGAGGAGTGCGGGCAGTACGACGAGTGCGAGGTGTACGCCAAGGCGTTCGACGACCGGGTGGTGGACATCGAGTACACCGACGGCGGCCTGCGCAAGGCCCTCGCCCGCTGGGGCGACCGGCTGAGCATCGTCCGCCGCGACGTGAACGTCTCTACACCGGGCAAGGCGGAGTACGTCCGCAAGGCGCGCTGACGGCTCGGGGCACCGGCCCGCCGTCAGCGCCGCTCCAGCAGGTCCAGCGCGCTCTCCCAGGGGAACCCGGGGCGCCCGCCGTCCTCCCCCGGCATGCCGGAGTACGGCTCGCCGAAGCGGACGCCCATCCCGCGCAGCCTGATCAGGCTGTCCTGGTAGGCGGGATGGGCGGCCAGCGCGTCCGCCACGCAGGGCAGGACGGCGACCGGCACACCCAGCCCCACGGCCTCGCACAGGGTGCCGACGGCGAGGGTGTCGGCGAGGCCCGCCGCCCACTTGTTGACGGTGTTGAAGGTGGCGGGGGCCACCACCACGGCGTCCGGCGGCGGGAAGGGACGGGGGTCGGCCGGGGAGCGCCAGGCCGACCGCAGGGGACGGCCGGTCTGCGCCGCTACGGCGGCGGTGTCGAAGAAGCCGCCCATGGCGAGCGGCGTGGCGATGACCCCGACCTCCCAGCCCCGTTCCTGTGCGGTGGTGATCAGCTGGCCGACGTCCGCGGCGATCCCCGCTGCGCAGACGACGACGTAGAGGAAGGGCTTCTCGGCCGGTGGGGTCATCCGGGCACCCTACTGAAGCGGGAAGGTGAACCCTTGTTCGGCCTCGGGCCGCGATCCGTGGATGCGCCGCTCCGCCTCCTCGATGCGCACGTCGTTGATGCTCGCCTCCCGCCGGGCCATCAGACCGTGTGCGTCGAACTCCCAGAGCTCGTTGCCGTACGAGCGCCACCACTGCCCGTCGGCGTCCTGGCACTCGTACTGGAAGCGGACGGCGATGCGGTTGCCGTCGAAGGCCCACAGGTCCTTGCGCAGCGCGTAGTCGCGCTCGCGCTGCCACTTGGCGGTGAGGAACGCGACGATCTCGGCGCGTCCGGTGACGAAGGTGTCGCGGTTGCGCCAGACCGAGTCCTCCGTGTAGGCGAGCGCCACCCGGTGCGGGTCGCGGGTGTTCCAGGCGTCCTCGGCGGCCTGGACCTTCTGCGCGGCACTCTCGCGGGTGAAGGGCGGCAGGGGCGGGCGGTCGGTCATGGGGTGGCTCCTCGGCTCGGACAGTCTCGGAGAACGACCGTTCTCCGGTGGGCTGCTACGATAGGAGAACGTTCGTTCTCTCGTCAAGGAGTGGGGTCGCCGATGGACAGTGAGGTCGCCCGGGAGCAGGCGCTCGACGCCGCGGAGGGGTTGTTCTACGCCCGCGGCATCCAGTCCGTGGGCATGGACGCGCTGCGCGGCGCCTCGGGTGTGTCGCTCAAGCGGCTCTACCAGCTGTTCCCGGCCAAGGAACAGCTCGTGGAGGCGTATCTGGCACGGCGGGACGCGCGCTGGCGCGGGCGGCTCGCCGAGCACGTGGCAGGGCAGCCGGACCCGCAGGAGCGGATCCCGGCCGTGTTCGACTGGCTGGAGGAGTGGTTCGGCGAGGACGGCTTCCGCGGGTGCGCGTGGATCAACGCGTACGGCGAGCTGGGCGCCACGTCGGACCGGGTGGCGGAGCAGGTACGCACGCACAAGGAGGCGTTCCGGAGCTACCTCGCCACCCTCGTGGCCGATGCGGGACTGCCCGCCGCGCTGACCGGTCCGCTGTTCCTGCTGGCCGAGGGGGCCATGGTCACGGCAGGTGTGACGGGGAGCGCCCAGCCGGCGGCCGAGGCCCGCGCCGCCGCGCGGGTGCTGGTGTCGGCCGCCGGCTGAGCCTGCCTCAGCCGGCCGTCTCCTTCACGTTGATCGCGCTCACCGGGCAGGCCCGGGCCGCCTCCCTGACCATGGGGTCGCCCGCGCCGTCCTCGCGGCCGGGGACCAGCATGCTGTAGCCGTCGTCGTCCTGGGTGAACACGCTCGGAGCGGCCAGTGCGCACTGGCCCGCGCCGATGCAGACGTCCTTGTCGATATCGATGTGCATGGGTCGAGCCTCTTACCAGGTCACGGGGAGTTCCAGCATCCCCTGGATCGTGTCGCCGGGTTTGAACGGAATCTCCTCGGCGGGCGCGGCGAGCCGGAGGCCGGGCAGCCGCCGCAGCAGGGTGCCGAGGGCGATCTCCAGTTCCGCGCGCGCCAGGTTCTGCCCCAGGCACTGGTGGATGCCGAAGCCGAACGCCACGTGGTGGCGGACGGGGCGGTGGAAGTCCAGGGCGTCGGGCTCGTCGTACAGGGAACTGTCGCGGTTGATGACCGAGGTCGCGAAGAGGACACCGTCGCCGGCCCGGATCGTGGTCCCGTCGATCTCGATGTCCTCCAGGGCCATGCGCAGCAGCCCGTCCGCGATGGACAGCATCCGCATCAGCTCCTCGACGGCGTCGGGCAGCAGCGCCGGGTCGGCGCGCAACTCGGCCAGCCGTTCGGGGTGCTGGAGCAGCGTGTAGGTGCCGAGGGAGATCATGTTGGCGGTCGTCTCGTGGCCGGCGACCAGCAGGATGACGGCCAGCGCGACCAGGTCGGCCCGGTCCGGTGTGCCCTCGCGCAGCCGACGCCGGACGAGGTCGTCCAGGACGCCGTCTCCGGAGTCGGGCTGCTCGCCCTTGCGGTCGATCAGGTCGCCGAGGTACGCGTCCAGGCGCTCGCGGGCGTCCTGACCGTCGGCGGCCGATCCGCGCAGCAGCCTGCGGGACTGCTCCTCGAAGAACTCGTGGTCGGCGTACGGCACCCCGAGCAGATGGCAGATCACCATGGACGGCACCGGCAGGGCGAAGGCGGAGACCAGTTCGGCCGGCGGGCCCTTCTCGATCATCGCGTCCAGCAGTCCGTCGACGATCCGCTGGATCCTGGGCCGCAGCTCGGCCGTGCGTTTGACGGTGAACGACGGGATCATCATCCGCCGCTGCGTGTGGTGCTCGGGGTCGTCAACGCCGAGGAGCGCGATCCGGCGGGCCCGGACGTCCGCGAAGCGGGCCACGGTCACGGGGAAGCCGGCGCGGGTGCGGTCGGTGGACAGGCGCGGGTCGGCGAGCAGCGCGCGGGCGGTGGCATGACCTGTGACCATCCAGATCTCGCGGCCGTCGAAGAGGGTTCCGCGGGACAGGCCTCGCCCGTCGCGCAGCGGGTCGTATCCGGTGGGTGGGTGGTAGGGGCAGGTGCGGTCCTGGGGGAAGGCGACGGGTTCGGCCGGGGTCGCCGGGCCGGTGATGTCCGTCAGTTCCGTCATGGAAAGACCTCGCAGACGAATGTAGTGCGTCGTGCCGATCTTCATTAGATGCTTGAGGCACCTATGGGGCGACGACAAGTTCGGCCAGATCGGCGATCGGCGCGATCTGGCCGAAATGCTTGGTCAGCGGGGCGGGAACGCGCCGAAATTCGCTTGCCGCCGCAGAGGGGGCGGCCCGAGGATCTGCCCATGTTGTTGCTTACGGACACCATTGTGCCTCCCACCACCGCAGCCGTCCTTCCGGTGCGGGGCCGGCAGCAGCCCGACCGTCGTCGAAGGCCCGGCCCCACACGCCCGTGACGGCCGCGCTCCTCGCGGGCCTGCTCGCGGGGTACGGCATCGCCGTGCCGGTCGGCGCGGTCGGGACCTATCTGGTCTCCCTCACCGCCCGTACCTCGCTGCGCACCGGCGCCTGCGCCGCACTCGGTGTGGCCACGGCCGACGGCCTCTACGCGCTGCTCGCCGCGGCGGGCGGCTCCGCCCTGGCGGCGGCACTGCGGCCGGTCCTCACTCCGCTGCGCTGGGCGTCGGCCCTGGTCCTCGCCGTCCTCGCGGTGCAGTGCGCGGTCCTCGCCCTGCGCCAGTACCGCGCCCACCGGCTCGCCACCCGCCCCGAGCGGCCGGTTCCCGGCGCGGCACGCGCGTATTTCGGCCTTCTCGGGATCACCCTCCTGAACCCCGTGACGGTGATCTACTTCGCCGCGCTGGTGCTCGGGACCAGCACCGCGGACGCCGTACGACCGCTGGAGCGGGTGGTGTTCGTGCTGGCGGCCTTCGCCGCCTCCGCGAGCTGGCAGCTACTGCTGGCCGGCGGCGGCGCCCTGCTCGGCCGCGCCCTCACCGGCCTGCGGGGGCGACTGGTGACCGCACTGCTCTCCAGCGGGGTGATGCTGGTGCTGGCGGTACGGATGACTGTGTCAGCGGGGTGAGAGCGGCGGTCAGGGCACGCGGGAGCCCCAGGCCCTGTCCGGCGCGAAGGCACGGGCGACCGCGAGGCTGTCCTCGTAGACGTGGTGGCGCACGACCAGGCCGTCCCGGACGGTGAGGTGCAGGGCGAACCGGGCGGCGTAGCAGCGGCCGGTCGGTTCGGCCGTCTGCCGGATGACGCCGAGGACGACCGCGTCGTCGCCGTCGACCAGGATGTGCTCGATCCGCGTGTCCGCCTTCTCCGCGATGTGGTGCGCGGCCAGCTCCCGGTAGTGGGCGACGGCGTCGGCGCGGGTGGAGCGGTGCCGGATCCACGGCGTGTCGGCGCGGCCGTGCTCGCCCTCCGGCCAGCTCAGCTTCCAGTCGCCGTGTTCCGCGTACAGCTCGGCGATCCGCTCGGGATCGCCCTGGGCGATCCTGCGCAGCAGTTCCTCCACGACGGAGCGGGTCGGGGTGGTGCAGCCGACGGACATGAGCGGTCCTGCCCCCTTTCTCGGCCGGATGCGGCACGGTGCGTGGTGATCACCACGGGGACCACTGTGCCCGAGGCACCCGGGGCGGCACGATGACCCGCGAGGTAATCACCCGCCCGGGCGAAAGGGCGCGCGGTACGGATGATTCGCACGGCCACGGACGTTGTAGCCGGTCGCACGTCAGCCGTTGAATCGTGAAGGAGACGGATCCCATGCCACTTGAGGGCGAGTACGAGCCCAGCCCGACGCAGTGGGTGCGCGAGCAGGTCGAGCTGTACGAGAGTTCCGGCGGGACGCAGGGGACGACGTTGATGGACACCGGGCTGCCGGTCATCATCCTGACCACGCGCGGGGCCAGGAGCGGGAAGATCCGCAAGACGCCGCTGATGCGGGTGGAGCACGGGGGGACGTACGTCGCGGTCGCCTCCCTCGGTGGCGCGCCCAAGCATCCCGTCTGGTACTTCAACGTGAAGTCCGATCCGCAGGTGGAACTGCAGGACGGTCCGGTCAAACGGGAGCTGAGGGCCCGTGAGGTCACCGGGGCGGAGAAGGACGAGTGGTGGGAGCGGGCGGTGGCCGCCTTCCCGCCGTACGCCGACTACCAGAAGAAGACCTCCCGGGTGATCCCGCTCTTCGTCCTGGAGCCCTTCGAGGGGAGCTGATTCAGGCCGAGAAGCGCCTCGATTTAGAAATATCTGTGTCTCGGACGCATGAACCGCCTTCCGGGCGGGCACTCGTGCGTCAGGCCCCGCCGCGTTCCCCCGTCGCGGCGGGGCCCTTCTGTGTGTCGCCCACCGGACGGCTGCTGCGGCCCAGCACGCCGTCCGTGCGGCCGGGTCCCTCGCGCCGACTGCCCGGCCCGGGCGGACAGCACCGTGCCTCCGGCGGAAAACGGGGAACGCGTCTGCCGTGACCACCGGAGCGCGGCCAGGAGGCGACATGGGCGAGAACGGCAACAGAGCGTACGGCCACAAGACGTTCACCCGGTCCAAGAGCCACTTCACGGACCGGATCACGGCCGACGGCCGGGACGGCTGGCCGGTGGAGGCCGGCCGGTACCGTCTGGTGGTCTCCCGTGCCTGTCCGTGGGCGAGCCGGGCGGTGATCTCGCGCCGGCTGCTGGGTCTGGAGGACGTGCTGTCGATGGCCGTCGCCGACCCGGTCCAGGACGACCGCAGCTGGCGGTTCACCCTGGACCCCGACGGCCGCGATCCGGTGCTCGGTATCCGGTTCCTCGGCGAGGCCTACGACAAGCGGGAGCCGGGCCACCCGGGCGGGGTGAGCGTGCCCGCCGTCGTGGACGTGCCCAGCGGGCGGCTGGTCACCAACGACTACCAGCAGCTCACCCTGGACCTGGCCACCGAGTGGACCGCCCTGCAGCGCGAGGGTGCGCCGGACCTGTACCCGGCCGGCCGGCGCGACGAGATCGACGCGGTGATGACCCAGGTCTACGAGGATGTCAACAACGGCGTGTACCGGGCCGGGTTCGCCACGCACCAGGCGGAGTACGCGGCGGCGTGCGCTGCGGTCTTCCGGCGGCTGGAACTGCTCGCCTCGCGGCTGGCCGGGCAGCGCTATCTGGTCGGCGACACGATCACGGAGGCGGACATCCGGCTGTTCACCACGCTGGTCCGGTTCGACGCCGTCTACCACGGCCATTTCAAGTGCAACCGGTGGAAGCTGACGGAGAACCGGGTGCTGTGGGCCTACGCCCGTGACCTCTTCCAGACGCCCGGCTTCGGCGACACGGTCGACTTCGACCACATCAAGCGGCACTACTACCAGGTCCATACCGGGATCAACCCCACAGGCATCGTGCCACTCGGCCCGGATCTCACCGGCTGGCCGGCCCCGCACCACCGGGAGGAACTCGGCGGCCGGCCGTTCGGGGACGGGACGCCGCCGGGCGACCAGGTGGCGGCGCCAGGACGCCCGGCATGACGGCCCGACGCCGAGGAAGGAGTTCAGCATGGCGAAGAAGAGCAAGAAGAGGAAACTCCCCCTCGTCTACCAGCCCGTCGGCTTCGTGCTCAGCTGGGCCGGCGGCGCGCTGGCGGGGATGGCCTTCCGCAAGGCGTGGAGGGCGATCCGGCACGAGGAGGACGCGCCCGACGCGCTGGACCCGGACCGCGGCTGGGGCGAGATCCTGCTCGCCGCGGCCGTCCAGGGTGCCATCTTCGCGGTGGTGCGCAGCGCCGTCGACCGCACCGGCGCCAAGGCCATCGCACGGTCGACGGGCGTGTGGCCGGCCGCCGACAAGGGCGGCCGGGACTGAGCACGGGTGGCGCGGGCCCTCAACCCTGTTTGGGTGCCGTGGGCAGGACGAGGCGCAGGGTGAAGGAGTGGCCGGCCGGGTCGGCGTACCCGCGCTCCTCGTAGGGGCCCGGCGCGTCCCGCGTCTCCAGCGGCCGGCCGCCGAGCCCGATCACCCTTCGCTCCGCCTCGTCCAGGTCCTCGACCAGGAAGTCCAGGTGTGCCTGGAGGGAGGTCTCGGGACGCGGCCAGCTCGGCGGGGTCGCGTTGGCGTCCCGCCGGAAGGCGAGCCGGATGCCGTCGGCGCCCCTGATCTCCACCAGGTTGGCGGACGCGTTCGTCTCCCGGCCGTCCAGCAACTCCTTGTAGAACTGGGCGAGTTTCTCGGGCTCGGTGCAGTCCAGCACCACGAGGCCTGCGGTGATGAGGGGCATGCTTCCTCCTGGGATTCCGTCCTTTCCCTGCGGATATCCCGGTTCGCCGGATTCAGTCGGCGACCAGCCACGCCCCGTCACGCATCAGCTCCCGTCCCTCCAGCTCGTTCGCCTCGCGCCAGGCCTGGACGCGCTGCGGGAGGACGGTGAAGTACAGGTAGCGGGTGGCGAGTCGGCGGGGGTCGAAGCCGGTCTTGCCGGCGAAGATCTCCGCGTCCTCCTCGGGCAGGTCCTCGGGGGTCACGGCCCGGACGGTGCCCTCGATGATGACGACGTCCCGGGTCGGTCCGATGCCCAGCCGGGCCCTGCCGGTGGCCAGCAGGTTGCGGCCGGTGGGGCTCCCGGCCGGGGTGGCGATCAGCAGGGTGGCGCCGTCCCAGACGAACGACAGGGGCACGAGATAGGGCTCACCGCCGTCCTCGCCCGCGGTCGCGACCCAGGCGTCCTCGTCGTGCTCCAGCCGGTGGAGGGTGTCCTTCTTGCGCTGTTCGGCGGTGCGGGCGGGCGGCGGGGTCATGGTCGTACGGCCTCCTCGGTATGGGCTTCAGCTCGTCTGACGTACGAACGCCGTCCAGTGTGACCGTCAGCCTTCCGTCTGTGCACGGAGGTGGTCGAGGCGTGTCTGGGCCGCCGTCAGGAGCAGGTCCAGGGCGGCCGGGTAGGAACTGGTCCGCATGGAGGCCACCAGGTGGCGGGCGGTGGCGGCGATGTGCGGGTGGGTGTCGGCGGGCAGTCGGGCGTACATGTCCCGCCACACCTCGGCCTCGGCCTGCTGGGCGGCCCGGGGCAGGGCGGTGACGGCGGAGTCCAGGGCGCCGAAGGCGAGGGCCTGGTCGACGAAGGCGTGGTAGATCCTCACCGCCTCCGCATCCGGGAACCCGGCCCGGCGCAGCACGCCGATGATGCCCTCGACGGCCTGGATCTCGTGCGCCCGGCCGGTGACCCGGTGGGCGCTGAGCATCGCCGCCCGGGGGTGGGCGAGGGCGCCCGCGTGCATGCGCAGGCCGAGGTCGCGCAGATCGGCGCGCCAGTCGCCGGTGGGCCGCCAGACGCGCAGGGTACGGCCGATCAGCTCGTCGGCGATGGCGAGCATCAGGTCGTCGGTGTGCCGGAAGTAGCGGTAAAGGGAGCTGGGGTCGGCGCCCAAGGCGCGGCCGAGGCGGCGGACGGAAAGGGCGTCGGCACCGTGCTCCTCGATCAGCCGGAGCGCGGTCTCGACGATCAGCTCCGCGGAGAGCACGACGCCCTGTTTGGTGGGGCGCCTGCGCTGCCGGTCGGCGGGCGGGACGACGCGGTCGCTCATGAGAGCCCTCCCTGGTGTGTCCCCGGCGGGGTGCGCCTGGCGTGGTGTGCCCGGCACCTTATGACAACAGCGTTGACCTGTGAAGTGCACGGACGGTTTCATCTCCCGTCACCGGGGCCGACCAGGGCCCCCCGGTGCGAGCGGAGAGCCTGCGATGAGCCAGAGCCCCTTCGGTGTGGATCCACCCGCGCAGTCCGAGCTGCGCAGGTCGCTGAGCGTGCTGGACGGCGTTGCCGTCGCCGCGTCCAGTACGGCCGCGACCACCAGCATCGGCATCGGCCTCGGGGTGACGGCCGGCGTGGTCGGCCTGCATCTGCCGGCCGTCATGCTGCTGGCGTTCCTGCCGGTCCTCGGCATCGCCGGCGCCTACTCCCGGCTGAACCGGGTGGAGCCGAACGCGGGCAACGGCTATGCGTGGGTGGGCCGTTCGCTCAGCCCCTGGCTCGGCTTCATGGTGGGCTGGGTCAACTTCGCGGCGAGCCTGGCGTTCCTCGCGTACACCACGGCGGTCACCGGCTCCGCGCTGCTCCAGCTGGCCGGGCGGGCGGGCCTCGACCGGATCGGTTCGCTCGCCCTGGATCCGGGCTCGACCGCGCAGACGACGGCGGTGGGCATCGTCGTCCTGGTCGCGGTCACCCTCACCGCCGTGACCGGCGTCCGCACCGCGGCCCGGCTGCAGACCTGGCTGCTGGTCTTCGAGTACGTCGTGCTGCTGGGCTTCTGCGGGTACGGCATCGTCACCGGCCCGCACCCCTTCCGGCTCTCCTGGTTCGACCCGTTCGCGATCCCCTCGGCGACCGCGCTGGCGCAGGGCCTGCTGCTGTCGGTTTTCTGCTACTGGGGTTTCGAGGCCGCGTTCACCGTCAACGAGGAGGTGCGCGACCCGCGCGACGCCTCCCGGGCCGGGCTGATCACCCTGGTGACCATGCTCGGGCTCTTCCTGCTCGGCTCGGTCGCCTTCCAACGGGTGCTGTCCGGGGACGAGCTGGCCGGGCACGGAGCCGAGGGGCTGGCGTACTTCGGGGACCGGCTGGCCTCCCAGCCGCTGGCCGTGCTGCCGCTGGTGGCGCTGATGTTCTCGGCGGTGGCCTCGCTCCAGGCCGGGGTCATCCCGACCGCCCGGGGCATGTTCGCGATGAGCCGGGACCGTACGCTCGGTCCGGTGTGGTCCAGGGTCAGTTCCCGGTACGGAACGCCGGCGGCCGGGACGCTGCTGGTCGGGGCCCTGGCCACGGCGGTGGCCGTGCTCGCCCTGGTGATCCCGCGCCTCGCGGACATGATCATGGCGACGGTGAACGCCGTCGGCATCGTCGTCTCCCTGTCGTACGCGCTCACCGCGCTCGCGGCCGCGGCCCGCTTCCGGTCGCTGCTGCGCCAGGACTGGCGGCGGGGGGTGCGAGCCGTGGTGCTGCCCGCGCTGAGCGCCCTCGCCCTGCTGGGCCTGGGCGGCTACCTCGGCTGGTCCTTCTACCGCTCCGCCGACCACTTCGAGGTCAGCGCGGACAACGGCTGGTTCCTGCTGCTCATGCCGGTGGTGATGATCGCGTCCGGGTTCGTCGTGGCCGCGTGGGCGAAGTGGGTGCGCCGCTCACCGTACTTCCGCACCGGCGAGGGCACCGACGCCGACTCCCCGCAGCTTCTCACCACTTCCAACTGACCTTCAAGGAAAGGCATCATGCACGCTGATCTGCTCTTCACCGGCGGCCCCGTCCTCACTCCCGGAGGACGTACCGCCACCGCCGTGGCCGTCACCGGGGACCGCATCACCGCCGTCGGACACGGCGAACTGCACGAGCTGGCGGGGCCGCGCACGCGGGTGGTCGACCTGGCCGGGCGGCTGCTGCTTCCGGGCTTCCAGGACGCGCACGTCCATCCGGTGCCGGCCGGGCTGGAACTGTCCCAGTGCGACCTGACCGGCAGGACGACCGCCGAGGACACCGTGGCCGCCGTACGCGCCTACGCCGAGGCCCACCCCGAGCGGGAGTGGATCCTCGGCGGCGGCTGGTCGATGGAGGCGTTCGAGGGCGGCACGCCGACGAAGGAGTTGCTGGACGCGGTCGTTCCGGACCGGCCGGTGTACCTGCCCAACCGGGACCACCACGGAGCCTGGGTCAACAGTCGCGCGCTGGAGCTGGCAGGCATCGACCGGCACACGCCCGACCCGGCCGACGGACGGATCGAGCGCGACGCCTCGGGCGGGCCGAGCGGCACGCTGCAGGAGGGTGCGATGCAGCTGGTCGGCCGGCTCGCACCGCCCGCCACCGCGGCGGACCGGCTGGCCGCGCTGCTGCACGCCCAGCGGCATCTGCACGCGCTCGGCATCACCGCCTGGCAGGACGCGCTGGTCGGCGACTTCCTCGGCATGGACGATCCGGCCGGGGCGTATCTGACGGCGGCCCGGGACGGCTCGCTCACGGCGCGGGTGACCGGCGCGCTGTGGTGGGACCGGGAGCGCGGGGCCGAGCAGATCCCCGAACTCGTGGAGAAGCGGGCCGCGTCGAGCCACGGGCGGTTCCGCGCGGGCACCGTGAAGCTGATGCTGGACGGGGTCGCCGAGAACCACACGGCCGCGCTGCTCGACCCCTATCTCGACCGGTGCGGCTGTGCCACCGCCAACCGCGGCAAGAGCTTCATCGACCCGGACCGACTGCCGCAGTACGTCACCGAGTTGGACGCGCTCGGCTTCCAGTGCCACTTCCACGCGCTGGGCGACCGGGCCGTACGGGACGCGCTGGACGCCGTCGAGGCGGCCCGCGCCGCGAACGGGCCCGGCGACACACGGCCGCACCTGGCGCATCTCCAGGTGGTGCACCCGGACGACGTGCCGCGCTTCGCCCGGCTCGGCGCCACCGCCAACATCCAGCCGCTGTGGGCCGCGCACGAACCGCAGATGGACGAGCTGACGATCCCGTTCCTCGGGCCCGAACGGGCCGCGTGGCAGTACCCGTTCGGGGCACTGCTGCGCTCCGGGGCGCACCTCGCCGCGGGCAGCGACTGGCCGGTGAGCAGCCCCGATCCGCTCCAGGGCATCCATGTCGCGGTCAACCGCGTGGAACCGGGCGGCGCCGGGCCGGTGTTCCTGCCGGACGAGCGGCTGAGCCTGGCGGACGCGCTGACGGCGTACACGGCCGGTTCGGCGTACGTGAACCACCTGGACGACACCGGCCGCGTGGCCGTCGGGGCCCTCGCCGACCTGGTGGTACTGGACCGTGATCCGTTCGCCGGGCCGCCGGAGGCGATCGCGGAGACGAGCGTGGCGCTCACCTATGTGGGAGGCGAGCGGGTGTACGCCGCCGCGGGGGCGTGAGCCGGTTCGTTTGTCACCGGCGCACAAGTCCGGCACGGACAACTGTTCCTGAGTGATGAGCCCGCGGCGGTTACTCACGGGTATCGTCATCGGGGTGCCGAAGAGAGCCGCAGTGGTGGGTGTCGACACGGGCGGCCCGTTCAAGGCGTTGCCCGCGGGTCTGCCCGACCGCCTCAGACCGTATGTCGCCGAGATCACCGAGGAGGTCGTCCGCGCGATCGGGACCGGGATCCCGGAGTACGCGCGCCCGATGGACGACACGTACATGCACGCCGTGCACCGGGGCGTGGACCATGCGCTGCGCGGGTTGCTGGAGCGGATGGCCCAGCCGGACACCGACTGGGAGCCGGTGAAGGAGACCTACGAGCGCATCGGTCGCGGGGAGGCCGAGGAGGGGCGCAGCCTCGACTCGTTCCAGTCCGCGCTGCGGCTCGGTGCCCGGGTGACCTGGCGCCGCGTCAACGCGCTGGTGGACGACGGGCTGCTGCCCCGCCATGTGCTGGGCGCCTTCGGCGAGGCGCTGTTCCTGCACCTGGACGAGATGGCGGCCGCGGCGACCGCGGCCTACACCGAGGCCCGGCTGCACGCGGCCGGCGAACTCCAGCAGCGGCGGGCCCGGTTGGTGGACCTGCTGACCGCCGATCCCCCCGCCTCGGCGGAGGCGATCGCCGATCTCGCGCATGCCGCACGCTGGACGGTCCCGCGGGCTCTGGCGGTCGTGGCCGTGGATCCTGGCCCCGGGACGGCGCCGATCGTGCCGCCGGAGTTCCTCGCCCGGTTCGAGGTGCACCCCGCGCTGCTGGTGGTGCCCGATCCGGAGGGGCCGGGCCGGGCGCGGGCGGTGGCCGGGGCGCTGCAGGGGCTGCGCGCCGCGATGGGGCCGACGGTGGCGCTGCACGAGGGCGCGCGGTCGCTGCGCTGGGCCACGGAGGGACTGGACCTCGTCCGACGGGGTGTCCTGTCCGGCACGGACGCGGCCGGCTCGGTGGTGCGCTGCCAGGACCACCTGTCCGCGCTGCTGCTCCTGCGCGACGACGCCCTGCTGGACGCGATGGCCGAGCGGTGGCTGCGCCCGCTGGAGCAGGTGCGCCCACCGCAGCGGGAGCGGCTGGCGGAGACCCTGTTGGCCTGGCTCCAGTCCGGCCGGGGTGTCGCGGAGGTGGCCGCACGCCTGGCGGTGCATCCACAGACGGTCCGCTACCGGATGCGGCAGCTGGACGAGCTGTTCGGCGAGCTGCTGCACGATCCGGCCGCCCGCTTCGAGATCCAGCTGTCGTTACGGGCCAGGCAGCTGCGCACGGGTACCGGGGCGGCACGGGAGACCCCCGACTGAAGTTCCTGGACAGGTGTCCGGCTATCCTGGACACCTGTCCAAGAGGGAGAGGGGTCCGCTGATCATGGAGATCGTGGCGAACGTGCTGGTCGGCCTGGTGGCCGCGCTGCACGCGTACATCCTGGTGCTCGAGATGTTCCTGTGGCAGAAGAAGCCGGGGCGGGGGCTGCACGGGTTCGATCCGGAGATGGCCCGGGCGACCGCGCCGCTGGCCGCCAACCAGGGCCTGTACAACGGCTTCCTGGCGGCGGGCCTGGTGTGGGGGCTGGTCGCGGCCGACCCGACCGGGTTCCGGGCCCAGGTGTTCTTCCTGTCCTGTGTCGTGGTGGCGGGTGTGTTCGGTGCCGCCACGGCCAACCGCCGCATCCTGTTCGCCCAGGCGCTGCCGGGCGCGGTGGCCCTGGCCGCCGTGCTCGCCGCACGGTGACCCGGGCACCGGAGGAGGACCCGCGGGCTGCGCGCACCCGCGCCCGGCTGCGCGCGGCCCTGCTCGAGGAGTGCGCCGAGCGCCCCCTCGAGGAGGTCGGCGTGGCCGCGCTGGTGCGCCGGGCCGGGGTGGGCCGGGCCACGTTCTACGTGCACTACGACGGGCTGGAGGCGCTGGCGGTCGACGCGTGCGCGGACGTCGTACGGCAGGCGGTGGACGCCCTGCACGCCTGGCGGGGCCGACCCGATCCGGTCAACTCCCCCCCGGCACTGCGGGAGTTCTTCGCCGGGCTGGCCCCGCACGCGGCCCTGTACCGGTCGCTGCTCGCGCCGGGCGGCGGCGGACCGCTCGGCCGGGTCCTGCACCGGGATCTGCGGGCCCGCAGCCTGGCCGAGCGCGAGCTGGCGGGCGCGGCGGACGCCCCGCTGGTCGCCTCGGCGGTGGCGGCGACCTTCGCGGGGGTCCTCGCGGACTGGCTGCACGGCCTGCTGGTGGCAGCGCCGGACGAAGTGGCGGACCAAGTGTGGCAGTTGCTGCTCGCGCTGCACCGGAGCCGGTGACGGGTCACTTGCAGCCGACGTCGTGCTTCGCCTGCGGCCAGGCCTCCACACCGCCGGAGGTGCGGACGTAGGCCGTGTCCCGGTCGTCCGTGAGCCACAGACGCCGGCCGCGGGAGTGGTACCCGGTGTCGCGAGCGGCCGCCGGCATACGGACGTTCTTGCGGTACGGCGCCGTGAGCAGGCCCTCGCCGCCGAGCACGCCGTCCGGGTCGCGGACGTAGGTGCGGTCGTCCAGGTCGAGGAAGTGGGCGGACTGCCAGTTGCAGTGTTCCGGGCCGGTCGAGCTGGTGAGCCGGCTCACCGGTACCCGCTCGCCGTTCCGGTCCGTCCAGACCTCCCAGTCCTGGGCGGCCGCGTACTTCGCGGGCAGTTCGGCGGGGTCGCAGGAGGCGTGCGTCTCCGGGCCCCAACCGGGCCGGCCCTTCTGGTCCTTGGCCACCACGACGGCCACCTTGGTGCGGCCCTTGACGTCGAAGGAGTACAGCACCCGGTCCGCCTCCTTGCGCTCCGCGCGGTAGCCGTGGTCGGGCTGCACCGGCTGGTCCATGTCGAAGTAGAGCTTCAGCCCCTCCTCCGGTGTGTCACCGCCGTCCGACTTGCTCCACCCGTCGGGGCCGGCGCCCTCGAAGATCTCCCCGTCGCACTCCAGCGCCCGGCCGGCGGCTCCGGAGGCCAGGTGCACGGACCGGGGGCTGTTGTCGTCCACGGCCTGGGTGGGGACGTACAGCGGACCGCTGTACGCGGTGGGCGGAGGCGTGCCCTTGACCACCACCCGCACTCCGGTGCCGTCGTCGCACCCCACCGCGGTCACGGCCGCCAGCACCGTCAACGCCACAAGTCCCCTGCGCATGCCCGCCCCTGTTCCTTGACCGTCGTTGCGCTCCTCCGACGCAGGGGCGGGCCGGAACGTTCGTGTCGACCGACGCCGGTCGCCGACGCGTCCCAGAACGACCTGCAACGCGAAACTGGAAGACATATGTCAATCGAACATGCTCAAATTCCTTCTGTCGGGGGTAACTTGACGGTCTAGAAACGGTTTTCCAGGCGCGCGTGGGAGGTGATGCCGTGCAGCAGGAACCCACGCCGCACACCCGGCATCTACGCATACGCGAGGACCGCGGGCACACGGTGCTGGAGTTCCGCGGCGAGATCGACATCGCCGCGGCGACGGAGATCACTCCCGCCCTGGACCGGGTCACCGACCGGCCCGGCGTCCGCATCGTGATCGACCTGCGGTCCGTGGAGTTCTTCGACTGCTCGGGGCTGCGCCTCCTCTACCGGGCCCGCAGCCGGGTACTGGAGCGCGGCGGGCGGCTACACCTGGTGTGCACGCACCCGCTGACCCTGCGCGTCTTCCGGGTCACCGGCCTGTCCCGGCTGCTGCCGCCGCAGCCGACGCTGGACGCGGCCCTGGGGCAGCCCGAGGCCGCGTCCGGCTCACTGTGAGAGCGGTTGCAGACCGCAGGGTGCCGCGCCGCTCCTTCCCGCTCAGGCGCCGCGCGGCTCCTCGAACAGGGCGCTCACGGACTCACCATTGTGAATGCGTCGTACGGCCTCGGCGAAGGCCGGGGCGATGGACAGGACGTGCAGCTTGTCGGTGTGCTCGTCCAGGGGCACCGGAACGGTGTTGGTGCACACGATCTCCAGCACGTCGGGCTGCTCGCTCAGCCGCTTGAGCGCACCGGCCGCGAACAGGCCGTGCGTGCACGCCACCCGGATCGAGCGAGGCCCCAACTCCCTTAGTTTGTCCAGGAGTTCGAGGACGGTGCTGCCCTTGGCGATCTCGTCGTCCAGGACGATGACGTCCCGGTCCGTGACCTCGCCGATGACGGAGCTGATGCTCACCCGGTCGTCCGCGAACCGCTGCTTGGCGCCGGCCGCCACCTGCGCGCCGATCAGCCGGGCGAAGGCGGCGGCCTCCTTGGCGTTGCCGAGGTCCGGGGAGACGACCGTGGTGCGCGTCAGGTCGTACTGCCTGAAGTGCGAGGCCAGTTCGCGCAGGGCGTGGAGGTGGTCCACCGGCACCGAGAAGAAGCCGTGCACCTGCGGTGCGTGCAGGGTCATGGCGAGGACCCGGCTCGCTCCCGCCGCCACCAGCAGGTCGGCGACCAGCCGCCCGCCGAGCGAGATGCGGGGCGCGTCCTTCTTGTCGGAGCGGGCGTAGGAGTAGTGCGGCATCACGACGGTGATCCTGCCCGCCGAGGCACCCCGGGCCGCGTCGCACATCAGCAGCAGCTCCACCAGGTGCTCCTGCACCGGCCTGACCAGCGGCTGGATCAGGAAGACGTCCCGCTCCCGGCAGTTGGCCTGAAGCTGCACCTCCAGACAGTCGTTGGCGAACCGGCTGACCCGGGTCGGGCTGAGCGGTACGCCCAGGTGGGCGCAGACCTCCTGAGCCAGTTCGGGGTGGGCACTGCCACTGAAGACGGCGATGTCTCGCACGATCCGCTCCTCGCATGATCACCACGGGCTGCGCCGGTCATGCTACTGGCGGTGCACGCCTCACCAGGCACCGGTGTCCCACCCCCGGAGGTCAGCTCAGGAACCGGGTGACGCCCCGCCGGTAGGCCTCCGGCTGCTCGGTGTCGATCAGATGGCCGGCGTCGGGGACGGTCACCAGGGTGGCCTCGGGCAGGACGTCGGCGTATTCGCGGGCTATACCGGGGTTCTTGTGGTCGCAGTCGCCGCGCAGCACCAGGACCGGGACGCGGCGCAGGGCGGGGCGCGGGTCGGGGACCTTCAGCTGGTCGGCGGAGGTACGCTGGCTGGCGTAGGCGCCGTCGCCGACGCGGAGATCGCCGGGCGGCTCCACGTCGGGGAGGCGACCGTGAAGACGCACGTCGGCCGGGTCCTGGACAAGCTCGCGCTGCGCGACCGCGTCCATGCGGTGGTGTTCGCCTTCGACCACGGACTGGTGCGCCCGGGCGGGCGGTGAGCGCGCCGGTCAGCCGCCGACGCGCACACCGGACTCGACCGCGCCCGGCCGCAGGCTCGCCGCCGGTTCCGCGAGCGCTTCGGCACGCGTGGACCGCAGCCCGCTGGTGCGGCCCGGCCTGCCCCCGGCCTTCGTCCTCCGGGGTCCTGCGCCAAGGAAGTGACCCGGCGCGTACGTCATTGGGTGCCGATCGGCCAACGCGGGGGGATGGGACGGCGATTGACGGGAATCCGGTGAGCAGGAAGGAGGACCGTCGACATGACGACTTCCGTCACACGACTGCCCCGGCGCATGCCCGGCTGGGCGAAGCTGCTCACGGCGTTCGTCCTGGTGCTCGCGGTGCTGTTCGCGGGTATCAGGCTGGCCGTGCTCCCGGGCATCAAGGACCTGTTCGGCACCGAGTCGCACGACCGATCCGGCCCCGCACTCCTCAAGTCCATTCAGGACATGAGCCGATACGACGCCGCCTCGGGCACCTTCCAGGTCGTCGTGGACCTGGAGAAGAACGCCAAGTACCTGCCCGACGCGATCCGCGGCAGCCGCACCCTGTACGTCGGCGCGGGCACCGTGGACGCGTACGTCGACCTCGGCCTGGTCGGCGAGAAGGACGTGACGGTCAACGCCGACCGCACGTCGGCGACCCTCCGGCTGCCGCACGCCCGGCTCGGCAGGCCGGCCCTGGACCCCGACCACTCCTACGCCGTGTCCAAGCAGCGCGGTCTGCTCGACCGGCTCGGCGACCTGTTCTCGGACAACCCCAACAGCGAGCAGGCGGTGCAGAAGCTCGCCGTGCAGCACATCGGTGGTGCCGCGAAGGGCAGCGGGCTGACCACGCGGGCCGAGACCAACACCACCGGCATGCTGGAGGGGCTGCTGCGCTCGCTCGGCTTCAAGGAGGTACACGTCTCGTACGGGTCCTGAGCCGCGCCCCTCGATCAGCCGGGCCGGCATCCCGGGCAGGGCCGGCGCGCCCAGCAGGTGGCGCCGACCAGCAGCCGGGCCACGTAGTCGCCGACGTGGCCCGGCTGCAGGCGGCGCAGGGACAGGGCCCGGTCGGGGGCGGCCGTCCGGCGCGGGCGGGTCACGGCGAGGGCGGCGAGGCCCACGACGAGCAGGCGGTAGACCAGGCCCAGCAGGATTCCGTGCGGCGTCCGCTGGACGGCGGCGTGGGCACCTCCCGACCGGTGCGCGTCCGGCGCCGCCCGGGCGGCGGCATCACCCGCCGCTCTGCGGGTAACCGCCTTACAGCACAGGGAAGTTGAACACTGGAGGAGCACATGGCCCGTACCGCCCTGCGTCTACCCGGGATTCTGCGCGCTCCGACGAAGCGGGAGCGCGCCGAGGGGGCTCGCCCGGCACCCACGCGGCACGCGCTCGTGCTCCCCGTGCGGTTGCTGGCGATGCTGGCCGCCTTCGCGTTCATGGTGGCGTTCGCCGTGGTCCTGGCCCGGCTCACGCTGCAGCCGTCACCGGCGTCGGTGTCCCTGACACACGCCAACTTGCACCCCGGCCGCTCCCTGAAGGCCTACGTGGATCACGCGCAGGTGCGGGACGCGGTCCGGCAGATCGGCGGGAACGTGCTGCTCGGCGTGCCGTTCGGGGTGCTGGTGCCGGTCCTCGCGCCCCGCGCGCGAGGGGTGCTCCAGGTGCTGGCGCTCACCGCGCTCGTGATGCTGATGGTGGAGCTGGTCCAGGGGGCGCTGGTCACCGGGCGGGCCTTCGACATCGATGACGTCGTCCTCAACACCACGGGGGCACTGGTCGGTTGGCTGCTGCTCGGGCGGCGGTTCGGGCGTGCGGTGCATGCGCGCGTGCGCATTCCGTCGGCCGAGTGATCGTCAGCGAGAGGTCCGTACCAAGGTATTGACGCCCACTTATCTCACTTCTTAAATCAAGAGGCGTCGCACCCCCCACCCGAACGGAGAGCCATGGCCTCCTCGCGCCTGCTCCGCAGATGTCTGTTCGCCGCCCTGTCGGCCGCGCTGGTCGGCTCGGCCGCCGTCGGTCCGGCCCGGGCCGAGACCGCCGCACCGGCGGCCGCGGCCGTCACCACCTTCTCCGACACCTTCGACGGATCCGCGGGCTCCGCGGTCGACGGCTCGAAGTGGACGCTGGAGACCGGCGACAACGTCAACAACCACGAGCGGCAGTACTACACGTCCGGCACCAGGAACGCGGCCCTGGACGGTCAGGGCCATCTGGTGATCACGGCCCGGAAGGAGAACCCGGCCGGCTACCAGTGCTGGTACGGCAGCTGCCAGTACACCTCGGCCCGGATGAACACCGCCGGGAAGTTCAACGCGCAGTACGGCCATGTCGAGGCCCGGATGAAGATCCCGCGCGGGCAGGGCATGTGGCCCGCGTTCTGGATGCTCGGCACGCCGGTCAACTGGCCGGACTCGGGCGAGATCGACGTGATGGAGAACGTCGGATTCGAACCCTCCACGGTGCACGGAACCATCCACGGTCCCGGCTACTCCGGTTCGGGCGGCATAGGCGCGGGCTACACCCTGCCGAACGGGCAGGCCTTCGCGGACGCCTTCCACACCTTCGCCGTCGACTGGGCGCCCGACTCGATCACCTGGTCGGTGGACGGGAACGTCTACCAGCGGCGCACTCCCGCCGACCTGGGCGGGAAGACCTGGGTGTTCAACAAGCCGTTCTTCCTGATCCTGAACCTGGCGGTCGGCGGCTACTGGCCGGGCGACCCGGACGGCTCCACACAGTTCCCGCAGCAGCTGGTGGTCGACTCGGTGTCGGTGACCACGAGTGACAGCGCGGCCGGCGCCCCGATCCGGGGCCTGGCCGGCAAGTGCGCGGACGTGGCCGGAGCGAACTCCGCCAATGGCACCGCGGTCCAGCTCTACGACTGCAACGGCACGGCCGCCCAGCAGTGGACGGTCGGCTCGGACGGCACGATCCGGGCGCTCGGCAAGTGCCTGGACGTCACCGGCAACGGAACGGCGGACGGTTCGACCGTTCAGCTGTGGGACTGCACGGGCGGCCCGAACCAGAAGTGGGCTGTCTCGGCGGCGCACGACATCGTCAATCCGCAGGCGGACAAGTGCCTCGACGTGACCGGGAACAACTCGGCCAACGGCACCCGGCTGCAGATCTGGACGTGCTCGGGCGGGGCCAACCAGAAGTGGACGGTCGGCTGAGCCGCCCGGCTCAGTGCAGCGACCAGGTGTACTTGCCGCCGCCCACCCAGCGGATCGAGTCCGGGTCGTCGAGGTCATGGATGGGGATGCCGTGGGCGGCGGCGGCCTCCAGCACGTCGGTCACGGTTCTGACCTCACCGATGACCCGCCCGTCGATCTCCATGATCCGGAAGGGCGGATCACCCGGCTTGCCGGGGCACACGCCGAGCACGAGGACCCGCGGATGGGAGATGTGGGGAACTCCTTGTTCGGTCATGAAATAGAGCGTAGAACGCTACGCGCGCCGACGACTCGTCCGCACGCGCCGTCCGGGAGACAGGGGCCGTCGGAGGCGAACAGGGGGCAGGGGCCGTCGGTGAACCGGCGACCCCTCCTCGTGCGGCGGGTGCGGCCCTGGGGAACCCTGGAGGGGCACAGCGAGCTGGAGGTGGCCATGGATCCTGTCGCGGCCCTGGACCGGATCGCCTTCCTGCTGGAACGTTCGCTGGCGCCCACCTACCGGGTACGAGCCTTCCGCACCGCCGCCCGGGTGCTGTCCGCGCTGCCCGAGGGCGAGGTCGCCGAGCGGGCGGCGGCCGGGACCCTGGGGTCGCTGAAGGGGGTCGGCCCGAAGACCGCACAGGTGGTGCGGGAGGCCCTGGCCGGGGAGGTGCCCGGCTATCTGCGCACCCTGGAGGAGGAGACCGGCACGCAGCTCGCCGCCGACGGTGGCACCGAGCTGCGGGCCCTGCTGCGCGGGGACTGCCACACCCATTCGGACTGGTCGGACGGCGGCAGCCCGATCGAGGAGATGGGGCGCGCGGCGGCCCGGCTCGGCCACGAGTGGACGGCCCTGACCGACCACTCCCCCCGGCTGACCGTGGCCCGGGGTCTGTCGGCGGAGCGGCTGCGCGAGCAGCTGGCGGTGGTGGCGGACCTGAACGCGCGGTGGGCGCCGTTCCGGCTCCTCACCGGCATCGAGTGCGACATCCTGGAGGACGGCTCGCTGGACCAGGAGCCCGGACTGCTGGAGCAGCTGGACGTCGTGGTGGTGTCCGTGCACTCCAAGCTGCGGATGGACGCCCGCTCGATGACCCGCCGGATGGTGGCCGCCGTCCGGAATCCGCATGCGGACGTCCTGGGCCACTGCACGGGACGCCTGGTCACGGGCCGTGGCCGCCCGGAGTCGGAGTTCGACGCGGACGAGGTGTTCGCGGCCTGCGCCGAGTCGGGTACGGCCGTGGAGATCAACAGCCGCCCCGAGCGGCTGGACCCGCCGAGGCGGCTGCTGCGCAGGGCCGTGGCCGCCGGGGTGCTGTTCTCGGTCGACACCGACGCGCACGCGCCGGGCCAGCTGGACTGGCAGATCCTCGGCTGCGCCCGGGCCGAGGAGTGCGGGGTGCCCGCCGAACGGGTGGTGACCACCTGGCCGGCCGAGGAGCTGCTGGCCTGGACGCGGGAGGGCCGTACGTACGCCGGCCCGGGCCCCATGAAAAAGCCCCGACCGTGACGGGGGAATCACGGCCGGGGCGGCCAGGTGGTGGGCACGGATGGCGGTCGCCTCTCGGCGAAAGGCTCCACAGGGCTTCAGCCGAACGATCGTCCCTGTGGGCAAAAGGTGAGGCCCGGGGACACTGTCCCATCCGCACCCACGGCTGGTTCAACGGGCAACTACCCTATGGTGTTCCAGACGGGTGCCGTGATGTGCGTCATACCGTTCCCCTGGTCAGCGCGGGGCCCGCTCCTCCAGCGCGGCCTGCCAGGCGGGGTGGCGGTCCTCGACAGCCGGTTCGGCACGGTGGCCGCCGCGGGCGAAGAAGTCGGCGAGAGGCAGGATCGCCGCGCCGACCGTGACCGCGTCGGGTCCCAGCCGGCCGAGGTCGATGGTGACCTTGTCGGCCGGGTAGCGCAGGGCGTACGTCCGCGCGTGGCGCCGTACGGCGGGCAGGAACCGGGTGCCGAGCTGGAGTCCGGCCCAGCCGCCGATCAGGATCCGCTCGGGCTGGAACAGGTTGATCAGGTCGGACAGGCCGGCACCCAGGTACTCGGCGGTCTCCTCCAGGACGGCGAGCGCGACCGGGTCGGGCTCCCTGCCCTCGGTCGGATAGGCGGCGGCGAGCATCGCGGTGAGGGCGGTCTCCTCGTCCGTGCCCTCGGGCGGCCGTCCGCCCTCCTCGCGCCACCGGTCGAGCAGCGACTCGGCACCGGCGTAGGCCTCCAGGCAGCCGGGTGCACCGCACCGGCAGCGGCGCCCCCGCACCCGTACGGTCAGATGCCCCCACTCGACGGCCCGCCCGTTCTCCACCTCGGGGGTGACCAGGCAGGCGCCTACGCCGGAACCGAAGAGCACGACCACCGCGCTGCGGGCGCCGCGCCCGGCGCCGAACCACATCTCGGCCTGGCCCAGGGTCTTGGCGCCGTTGTCGATGAAGTACCGGACAGTGCCCGGCAGTCGGGAGGTCGAGCGGAGCAGCTCCTCCAGCGGGACCGCGTCCCAGCCGATGGTCTGTCCGTGCACGAGGGCACCCCGGTCCGCCGTGTGCTCGACGATGCCCGGGACGCCGACACCGACGCCGAGCAGGCGCTCGGGCGAGGCCTCGTCGGCCCCGAGGACCTCGGCGATGCCGTCGCGGATGTGACGGACGATGACGTCGACGTCGTAGCCGTCGTCGCCCTGCGGGGTCAGCGGGCGTTCGGCGCGGGCGAGTTCGGTGAGCGCCAGGTCGAACAGCTCGACGCGGACCCGGGTCTCGCCGACGTCGACGCCGATCATCTGGCCGCTGTGCGGGGAGACGCGCAGCAGGGTGCGGGGGCGGCCGCCGTCGGAGTCGACGCTGCCGGCCTCCTCGACCAGTCCGTCGGCAACGAGGTCCGCGACCACGTTGCTGACCGAGCCGGAACTCAGTCCGGTGGCCGGGCCCAGCTCGAAGCGGCTCAGCGGGCCGTCGAAGTACAGCCGCTGCAACACGGCCGTGCGGTTACCCCGTCTGAGATCACGTACCGTGCGCCCGTTCCGCCCCGTCATGTGGCTCCCTTCGAACCGTGTCCCGACCTGCAACATACCCCTCGGAACAGGTCCGCCGCGACTTTCCTACACCCCTTATTTCATGTAATGAGCTAAGGGGAGGGGGGTGGCACGCCCCTTGCTCTGCCGGTCCGGCAGAGCAAGGGAGACGAAGCCGGCCACGAGATCTCCCCGGAACATGAGGTCGCCGCCCACGAGGCCGTCGTTGCGCGGGCCCCCGGGCGGGCGGGCGACGAGGGTGCCGCCGCGCCACAGGTCGAGGGGGACGGGGCGGGGCGCGGTGACACGCTGACCTCGTCCCGGGTGTCGTGGGCGGCTCCGGCGGGGCGGGGCAGCCGGGCCCCGCAGCGGCGGGCGTCGTCCGGGACCGCTCCGACCACCGCACCGGCCGGACGGCCGGGCCCGATGCCCGCCGCGCCCCGGACCCGCCGGGCCCGCTCCTCCGACTCCCCCACCGTCCCCCCTCCCGCGCGGGTCAGCCCGCCGCGTACACGTCCTCGACGTAACGCCCGTCCGTCACGAGCGAGTCGAGCCACCGCCCGGCCGCCGCCTCGTCGGCGCCGGGGGTCCGTTCCCGGTACAGGGTACGGAACGCCTGGCGAACTCCGGGTGCCATACGGGAGCCGTCGCCGCAGACGTACACCCGGGCCCCGGCGTTCAGCAGGTCCCAGACCTCGTCGGGGACAAGCCGTGCCCGCACCCTCGGGTGCTCCGAAGCGAGCGAGGGTGTGCCAGACCATCTTCAGGTCCTGGAGGTGGTACAGGCCGGTGCGGGCCACGTCGCCGATGACGCGCGGGGCGACCATGCCGCGCTCGGCGATCCGGGCTCCGAGGTCGGCGTACTCCTGGCCGCGGTAGTCGGCGTGGCGGCGCAGTTCCGTGACCCTGAGCCGGTAGCCGGCGTGCCGGGCGAGGGAGAAGGGCAGGCTCCGGGCCGCCGTCTCCACGGGGGTGCCCCGGTAGCTCGCGTCGAGGACGAGCGCCTCCACGTCCCGGGCCAGCAGGCTGCGTCTGTGCACATGGCTCTCGATGTAGTCGTTGAGGGCGTTCGGCTCGTCCGCCTCGGCGAGCGCGACGAGGGGCATGGCCGGGGCCACGCCGAAGTCGGTGGGCTCGGCGGCGCTGTCCGGGTAGCAGAAGGTGGCCCGGGCCAGGACCGGTCCGGAGAAAGCCTCAGATGCGAGGAGCCGAAGCGCGGTGCCGCGCCGACCGACTGACGGCGGAAGTCCAGCGCGTCGTACACCGGGCGCTCCGCCGGGGCCGCTTCGTCGTACGCGCCGCCGGAGATGCGGCTCTCCCAGCGCCGGCGGTCGCCGCCGGGGTGTGCGGTGAGCGCGCCGTTGCTGGTGCCGGTGACGAACTGCGAGTGGCAGGCGCCGTCCCGGGCCGGCGCCTTGAGGAGGGGCACTCCGGCGGACACCCGGTCGGGGTGCAAGTCGAGCGTGATGCGCAGGCCCGGGTCGAGCGGTGGGCCGGACGTCCGCCCGGCCACATGGTCCACCGCCCGCCGGACACGCGGCGGCAGCGCTTCCCGGAAATCCATTGGCACGCCCTCCCCTTGGCTACCTAGGCTAGCCATGAACCTAGACCCTCTAGGTTCATGCGCAGAATCCGGAAGGACCCCCTGATGAAATCCCTCACCGAGCAGGACATCCGCAGCTCTTTCATCAACTGCTCCAAGGGAGAGGCCAAGCGCCTGGCGGTCCCGCGCGATCTCGGTGAACGCCCGTGGGACGACTTGGACTTCCTCGGCTGGCGGGATCCCGGGGCGCCGGACCGCAGCTACCTGGTCACCGAGCGGGAGGGCCGGCTCGTCGGCGTGGCCCTGCGCTTCCCGGCCGCCCGGCGCGGGTTCCTGCACCGCAGCATGTGTTCGGTGTGCCTGACGACACATCCCGGCGGCGGCGTGTCGCTGATGACCGCCCCGAAGGCGGGCACGGCGGGCCGCGAGGGCAACTCGGTGGGGGTGTACATGTGCACGGACCTGGCGTGCTCGCTGTACGTGCGCGGCAAGAAGGTGCCTGAGTCCGGCGGTCGGTTCGAAGAGAGCCTGACCCTGGAGGAGCAGATCGCGCGTACGACGGGCAACCTGTCCGCCTTCATCGGCAAGCTCTACGCCTGACAGCTCTCCTCGGCCTCCACGTCGCCTCGACCTGCTACCGGTCGCGCAACCGGGCCGCCTCGACGCGGTGAAGGTGGATCAGCACGTCGTGGCTGCGGGCGAGCGCGACGTCGTAGGGACCCTCGTCGGGGTAGTCGGTGCCGATGCTGCGGGTCGGCCGGGCCCGGTCCAGCCATGCGCCGGCGGGTGAGCCGAGCCGGCGCAGGTCGATCACGTAGTCGCCGTACCGCACCCGGTCCAAGGTCGCCTCGTTGCTGCCCGGGCCCGCGGGGCCGAGCGTCCAGCGGTGGATGGCGCCGTCCGGGCCGGTGGCGTTGAACGAGCCCCGGTCGAAGGTCAGGCCCACGCTCACGTAGCCGGCGCCGAGGCGGTCGCGCAGGAAGGCGCCCTGCATCTTCGGGTAGTGGGCGCGGTCCATGGTCTCGTAGGCGACGTGCGCATCGTGGGCGGACAGCAGCACCTTGGTGCCGGTGTGCTCCTGCCACCACACCACGTTGGCGGCCATCGACTCGTCGCGGTAGCGCATGCTCGCGGCGACCTGTGCCGGGTCGGCGAAGTCGAATCCGTACTGCCGTGCGACCTGGTCCACGGCCGTGGCGCTCTGCACGGCCACGTCGTACGCCGCACGGTCCCGGCCCGGGCCGAGCCGCTTCAGCAGCTCCAGCGCACGGCCGGTGCGCCCGGCCATCTCCTTGCGCTCGGCGTACGGCTTGTTCAGGTACTGCTCCATGTACGGCCCGGTGGGCACGCTGGGCCGCAGTCCGCGATACAGCGCCGCGAACCGGTCGTCGGCCTCCGGGTGGGTGCCGGCCACGTAGTCGGTCACCGCGTCGTAGAGTTCCGGCCCGCCCCAGCCGATGTCGTCGCCCAGGAAGCGGACGGGGTCGTCCGGATGGCGGACGTCGTAGGCGCGCATCCACTCCACGAGCCGCAGATAGTCGGTGTTGTTCCACCACAGGTAGTCGCGCTGGAACTCCTCGCGCAGGATCCGCCGCGGGTCTCCGGTGCCGTGCACCACGTAGGCGTCCAGCCGCTGTCCGGTGCTCCGGCTCGCCTCCAGGGCGAAGGTCCGGAAGCCCTTCTCCTCGACCAGATGGCGGAAGAGGCGGTCCTTGAGGGCGAAGAAGTCGTGGGAGCTGTGGGTGGCCTCGCCGACGCCGACCACCCGGGCGCCGCCGACCATCCGGTCCAGGGGGCGCAGGTCGCCGTCGGCGCCGCCGGGCTCGACGGTGCGCAGCGGGCGCGCGGCCCGGTCGAGAGCGGCGACGACCGCGTCGCGTGCGGTCGCCGACGCGGTCTGCACGGCGAAGTCTGCGGCGGTGGTCGCCGACGCGGTCCGGGCTACGGCGTATGTGTCGGTGGTCGCCGACGCGGTCAGGGGTACGACGGCGCCGACGCCGGTGAGGGCGACGAGCAGGGCCAGGGCTGTTCCGATCCGATGCCGTGTCATGCCGCAACCCTGCTGACCGGTGGCCCACCGTGGCCATGGAGCTGTCCGCCGTCCCGGAGCTGAGGCCGGCCCCCGCCGGACCCGGGGGCCGGCCGCAGCACGCATCACCCTCGCGGACCGGCGCGGTCCTCGACCGGGCACGTTCGACGCACCCGAGGAAAGGGAACAGGCCAAAGGATGCTCGACGTACGGAAGTGGACCGCGGAACTGAGGCGCCTGGTGGGGCGCCGCCGGGCGCCTGTGGTCGTCCAGACACTGCGGTCGGCCACGGCGGCGACGATCGCCTACGTCATCGCGCTGCGCCTGAGTCCCGAGCCGGCCCCGCTGACCGCTCCCCTCACCGCCCTGCTGGTCGTCCAGGTGACGTTCTACGCCACGCTCACCAACGGCATCCGCCGGGTGAACTCGGTGGTGGCCGGGGTGCTGGTCGCCATCGCCTTCAGCCTTCTGGTGGGGCTGACCTGGTGGAGCCTGGCGCTGCTGATCGTGGCCTCGCTGGCCGTGGGGCATCTGGTGCGGGTCGACGAGTACGTGGCCGAGGTGGCGATCAGCGCCATGCTGGTGCTCGGCGTCACCACGGTCGGTTTCACGGCCTGGGCGCGGATCGTGGAGACCCTGATCGGCGCGGTCGTCGGGATGGCCTGCAACCTGCTGCTGCCGCCCCCGGTGTGGGTGGACGAGGCCGGGCAGTCGATCGAGGACCTGGCGCGCCGGGTGCGGCAGTTGATGCTGCGGATGGGTGAGGAGGCCGCGGGCCGCACCCCCTGGCAGCTGGCGGCCGAGCGGCTGCACGAGGCACGCCGGCTGGACCACCACATCGTCCAGGTGGACGCGGCGCTGCGGCAGGCCGAGGACAGCCTGCGGCTCAACCCCCGGGTCAAGGAGGGCCTGCTGTACCGGGTGGTGCTGCGCACCGGCCTGGACACGCTGGAGATCTGCACGGTCGTCCTGCGGGTGCTGGCCCGTTCCTTCACGGATCTGGCGAAGGCCCGCGGCAGCGAGGAACTGTTTCCGCCCCGGGTGGGGGCCACCGTGGAAAAGCTGCTCTCCGAGATCGCCGACGCGGTGGTCAGCTTCGCCGTGCTGGTGACCACCCACCTGAGCGAGAACGCCGAGTCCGCCGAGGCCCGGCTCACGGCCGAGCTGCACACGGCGGCCGGCACCCGCGACCGACTCGCCGAGCTGCTCCGTGAGGAGGTCCGGGAGGACTGGGCGCACTGGCATCTGATGGGCGCCGTGCTGACCGAGGTGAACCGGATGATCGACGAGCTGGACACCGAGCACCGCACCCGCCGGCTGCTCGAGGAGCTGGACCGGGTGTCCCGGGACCAGCGGGCGAAGCGGCCGCAGATGACCCGGCTGCGCGAGCGCCTCGGCGTCCAGGAGGATCTGTGGCGGAACCGTACCGGGGTCGGCGAGCGTTCTCGGTGAGGGAGTGCCGGGGCGGGGCCGGCAGCGGAGCGGAAGGGGCGACCGATGGCCGACGCCGGGGTACGGATCGACGGGAACACGCTGCGGCTGCGCGGCGGGGTGGCGGTGCGGTTCGTCCGCACGCTGCGGCTGCCGGAGACGGGCACGCATCCGCTGCCTCCAGGGCTCGGCGAGTTCCCGGTCCGGCGGGTGGCCGACTACGCCGACCGGGTCCCCGAGGAGTGGCGGGCGCGCGGCGGCGTGATGCTGCCGGTGTACCTGCGCGAGGCGATGTGGCTGAGTTTCGCCGGTACGACGGAGCCGGCCGCTCTCCAGGTGGGCGTGGGCAAGGTGTGCGCCGTCTCCGGCAGGCCGTGGCGCAACGCCCTGTCCCGCGGCCCGCAGAACTACGTGGTGCTGCCCCGCCAGCCCTGGCTGGACGGCATCAACTCGGGCAGGGGGACGGTCCGCCAGTTCGTCGCCGTACCGCTCGGCCTGGGCGCGACCGTGGAGGGGCAGGTCACCGGCGAGGAAGCCTGGGGCGGCGTACAGCTGCAGGCGTTCTCGCTGAAGGAGGAGATCCTGGCCGACTGGCGGCACCAGGAGCGGGAGCGGCAGGCACGATCGGCCGGGACGTTCCACGGCTACGGCGCACCCGTCCCCATGGCCGCCGCCGCACCCGGCGGGCCACTGCCGCCGCCCTCCGCCCCGGCCGCTCCCGGCGGGCCCCCGCGGCGCGCCGCGGCCATGGGTCTGGGTGTCGGCGGCTCGATGCGCCAGGAGGTCTACCAGGACGACCGGCCGCTCACGGACTGGTCCGAGACGCCTGCCGGGCGGGTGTTCGTCCATCTGGTCACGCCCCCGGAGTGGCGTCGCATCACGGGCGAGGCGCCGCCGCCGTCCCCGGTGGACCGGGCGGCGTACACGAGCGCGGGGCTGCCCTGGTACGACTACTACGACGAGGATGCCGAGGACCTGGCCCCCGCGGCTCCCCTGGAGGCCGTCAAGCCGGTCGGCGACTGGCTCGGGGACGACCTCGACCCCTGGCAGCAGCCGTCCGCCGGGCAGGTGACACCACTGAAGGACGCGCCGGGCAAGCCGGTCGAGGACGGGGAGTGGTGAGCGTGCCCCCCATTGCACCCTGCGCAACACCCGTTGCCCTTCTTGCCTTGGGCGGTGGATCCGGGCCAAGGTGGCTGTCACGAGCGGGGCAGTCGACGACCTGAGGTGCGGGATGGACAAGGACGCGCGGGCGGCTCGGGGCAGCTGGACGAGGCGCCGGTTCGTCTCAGCCGTGGCGGGCGCAGCCGCCGTCGTCGCGGTGCCCTCACCGGCGGCCCCGCCGGCGGACGGTACGGCGCCGGCGGACAGCGCGGCGGCGGACGAGCGGGCGGTCACGCGGCCGCCGCGGAAAGCCGCCGGCCCCCGGGCGCTCTACCTCGGCACGTACACCTCCGTCGAGGGCGGCGGCACCGGCATCGGACTGGCCTCGTACGACCCGGCGACGGGCCGGATCACCGGCTCGGGGACACTCACCGGGGTCCGCGACCCCTCGTACCTCGCGCTGCACCCGGACGGCCGCACGCTGTACGCGGTCGACGAGGGCCAGGACGGCGCGGTCACCGCCGTACGCCTCGCGGACCGGCGGATCCTCGGCAGCCGGAGCACCGGCGGGGCGGGCCCCTGCCATCTGTCGGTCCACCCCGGCGGCCGCTGGCTGCTGAGCGCCAACTACGGGTCGGGCAGCGTCACCGTGCACCCCATCGACGCGTCGGGCGCCCTCGGCGAGCGCACAGAGCTGGTCACGCACTCGACACCGCCACCCGGACCCGGCCAGGACGGCCCGCACGCGCACCAGTTCATCACCAGCCCGGACGGCGGCCATGTCCTCGCCGTCGATCTCGGCACCGACACGGTCTACACCTACCGTCTGGACCAGGCGAAGGGCACGCTCACCGAGGTGGCACAGGCGCACACCCGGCCGGGCGCGGGCCCGCGCCATCTGACGTTCCATCCGGGCGGCCGGTACGCCTACCTGGCCAACGAGGTGGATGACACGGTCGCCGTCTGCGCCTACGACCCGGCCACCGGGCGCCTGACGGTCGGCGCCCCGCAGCCCACGGGCTCGGCGGGAGGCACCAACTACCCCGCGCAGATCCTGGTGACGGCGAACGGCTCCTATGCCTTCCTCGCCAACCGCGGCCACAACAGCATCGCGCGGTACGCCGTCGAGGCGGACGGCGCCCGGCTGCGGCTGCTCGGCACGGTGCCGGTGGCCGGGGACTTCCCGCGGCAGATCGCCTTCGCGCCGGACGGCCGGCTGCTGTTCGCGGCGAACCAGCGCTCCGGCACCGTCAGCGTCTTCCACGTGGACCCCGCGAGCGGCGAACTGCGCCTGGCGGGCGAGCCGTTCGCGTCACCCGTCGCCGTCTGCGCGCTGCCGCTGTAGCGCGCGGGGGCAGCCGGCGGCGCTCGCCTGGGCCAGCAGCGCGTGCATGCGCTCGGTGAGCTGCGTGACGTCGTCGGCGGGTGTGTGGAACGGCAGTCGTACGTCGCCGTGGGCGCGGGTGCGTTCGATGCGCAGGGTCAGACCGTGCCGGTCGACGGCGAGGGGCGCCACACGGGTCGCGGCGTGCAGGCTCTCGGGACGCACAAGCCGGGTGAGCCGTTCCACGGCGTCCGGGTGGGCGTCGGCGAGATGGGTCAGCAGCCGGGCCTCGGCCGTGGCCAGCGGGTCGGGCCGGGCGGCGGCGAACTCGTCGAGGTCGACGAGGACGGCACCGGACGGCTGCCGCAGCACCACACGCGTGGGCCTGAAGAGCAGCGCACCGTCGTCCGCCGGGGCGAACCAGCCGGCCAGCCACAGCCGGGCCCGGATCCGCTGCAGCACCGGGACGGGGGCCGCGTCGGCGAACTCCAGCACCGCGGACGGCTCCCCGCGCGGGGCGCACAGCGCGGCCGCGACCAGGGCACTGTCCTCGGGCACCGACAGCAGCACCCCACCGTCCTCGGTCACGGAGTGCGCACCGACGTACTCCTCGCGGGCGCCGTCCGCGGTCACCCCGCACGACCACGCGGCGGCGAGCACCGACCGTGCCCGCTCCGCCGCGCCGGGTCCGGCCGCCCAGTCCTGCGTCGTGTCACCCATCCCGAGACCTCCTTAGGTAAGCCTTGCCTAACTTATCGAAGATCCGGGCGCACGCCAACCACGCCCCGCCAGGACGCGGAGTCGGAGGAGTCAGATAAGGACGCCCAGCAGAGCCCGCGCGCACAGGTCGCGCACCTGGTCCCGGGTCAGCTCCCCGTCGCGCAGCCACTCCAGACAGACGGCCGTGGTGAAGGCGAGCCAGCCGCGCACCGCGAGGCGCACCTGCGGGGCGCTCTCGAAGACGGGGCCGAACTCGGGGTCCGCGGAGAGGGCGGCCAGGATCTGCTCCTCCTGGGCGGCGAGCGCCCGCTGGTAGACGCGGCGTACGGCCTGGTCGCCCGCCGCGTCGGCGCGGTGGAAGGCCCGGAAGCCATGGGCATGGGCCTGGACGTAGGCGAGGTAGGCGTCGAGTCCGGCGGCCAACTGCTCACGCACCGGCACCCCGGGCACGGCCGCCGTCATGCGCAGCATCCGCTCACTCTCGCGCTCCACGACCGCGGCGAAGAAGTCCCGTTTCGTCGGGAAGTAGTGGTACAGCAGCCCGCGGGAGACCCCGGCGATCTCGGCGACCTGCTCGATCCAGACGTCGTCGTAGGGACTCTCCGAGAACAACCTCGCTCCGACCGACAGCAGCTGCTCACGGCGCTCCTCGGTGCTGAGTCTGCGCCGGGCACGCTCCCCCTGGTTCGCGGGCATGGCATCACTTTACTTGACGCCGGTTCAACGAGCGGACCACACTGAAACAGGTTATTGAACTCACGTACAACACGCGCATCACAGGTTCAACCGTCCGCTGGATCAAGGGAGATCGCGTCATGGCGGAGACGACGGAGGCCGGGCTGCCGAAGGGGTTCCGGGGCGCCGAGCAGGGCTGGCCCGAGCTGCACCGCATCCCGCATCCGCCGCGCCGGCTGCCGCTGCTCGGCGACGTGCTGGGCGTCGACCGGCACCGGCCGCTGCAGGACTCGATGCGCTTCGGGCGCGCACTGGGTCCGATCTTCCGGCGCCGGGCCTTCGGGAACGAGTTCGTGTTCCTGTGGGGCTCGCACCTGGTCGCCGACCTCTCCGACGAGTCCCGGTTCGCCAAGCACGTCGGCCTCGGGGTCGCCAATCTGCGTCCGGTCGCCGGGGACGGCCTGTTCACGGCGTACAACCAGGAGCCGAACTGGCAGCTGGCGCACGACGTCCTGGCGCCGGGCTTCAGCCGGGAGGCCATGGGGGCCTACCACGGCATGATGCTGTCGGTCGCCGCCCGACTGACCGGCCACTGGGACCGGGAACTCACGGCCGGGCGGGCGGTCGACGTGCCCGGCGACATGACCAAGCTGACCCTGGAGACGATCGCGCGCACCGGGTTCGGGCACGACTTCGGCTCCTTCGAGCGGGCGCTGCCGCACCCCTTCGTGACGGCGATGGTGGGCACGCTCACCTACGCGCAGCGGCTGAACAGCGTGCCCGTTCCGCTGGCGCCGGTGCTGCTGCGCGGCGCCGCCCGGCGCAACGCGGCCGACATCGCCCACCTGAACCGCACGGTCGACGATCTCGTGGCCGCCCGCCGCCGCTCCGGCAGCGGCGAAGGGGACCTGCTGGACCGGATGCTGGAGACGGCCCACCCCGAGACCGGGGAGCGGCTCTCGGCGGAGAACGTCCGCAAGCAGGTGATCACGTTCCTGGTGGCGGGCCACGAGACCACCTCGGGCGCGCTCTCCTTCGCCCTGTACTACCTGGCCCGGCACCCGGAGGTCGCCGCCAGGGCCCGCGCCGAGGTGGACCGCGTCTGGGGCGACACCCCGGAGCCCGGCTACGACCAGGTCGCCAAGTTGCGCTACGTCCGCCGGGTGCTGGACGAGTCGCTGCGGCTGTGGCCGACCGCGCCCGCCTACGCCCGGGAGGCCCGGCAGGACACGGTGCTGGCCGGGGAGCATCCGATGCGGCGCGGCGCGTGGGCGCTGGTGCTGCTGCCGCTGCTGCATCGCGACCCCGAGGTGTGGGGCGAGGACGCCGAGCGGTTCGACCCGGACCGGTTCGACGCGGGCGCGGTACGGGCCCGTCCCCCGCATACCTTCAAGCCGTTCGGGACCGGCGCGCGGGCCTGCATAGGCCGCCAGTTCGCCCTGCACGAGGCGACCCTCGTCCTCGGCCTGCTGCTGCGCCGCTACGGCCTGCGGGCGGACCCGGGCTACCGGCTCCGGGTCACCGAACGCCTGACGGTGATGCCGGAGGGCCTGCGGCTGCACCTGGAGCGGCGCCCGGCTCCCGCGCCCGCCGCGGCCGCACCGGTCACGGTCCCGGCCGACGGCCCGGGATCAGCCGGCCGCTGCCCAGTGCACGGGGCGGGTGACTGACCGGGGCAGCCGGGTGCCGGCACTGCCCCGGGCCGCGTTCAGCTGCGGCTGGGTGAGGAAGAAGGCACCCGTGAGATCCGCGTCGGTCAGGTCGGCGTCCCGCAGGTCAGCGCCGATCATGTCGGCACCGCGCAGGTCGGCGCCGGTGAGGTCGGCGGCGATGAGGTAGGCGCCGCGCAGGCTGGCACCCCGCAGGTCGGCGCCCCGCAGCCGGGCCCCCATGAGGTCGGCGCCCCGGCGGTCCTTCCCCTTGCCCTTCTTGCCCTTGGTTCCGGCGATGCCCGCCCGGACCAGCTCGCTGGTGCGCAGCAGCAGCACGTTGACCTCCTGCCGGTGGGCGGCCACGTCCAGCGCGGCCAGTTCCTCGGGGGTCTGCCGGGTGAGCCGCTCGGTCCGCTCCAGGGCCCGCCCCAGGTCGGCGTGGACGGGCGCGGCGGCGTCCAGGCCCCGTGCCTCCGTCAGGTACCAGAGCAGTTCATGCAGCTGGCGCACGACCGGGAACACGTCGGACATCCGGCGGACCTGATCCTTCGGACCCGTACGCCAGTCCTGCCCGCCGAACGTGAGCTGTGAGACCTTCTGGCCCGCGCCGAAGCAGTCGTAGACCGTGCAGCCGGTGAAGCCCTTCGTGCGCAGCTCGGCGTGGATCCCGCAGCGGTGGTCCCCCTGGAGATTGGGGCAGGGCCTGCCCGCCGGCTTGTCGCGGGCGAAGTCCGCGGACGCGGCGAAAGGCAGGGCGACACAGCACAGCCCGAAGCACTGGGCGCAGTCGCCACGCAGGTCGGAGAGGTCGGCTATCTGATCCGGCATGGGGTCAAGCCTACTGACCTGCGAGACCACCTCCGAGTGGACGACTGTCGCCCGAGCGCTCAGGCCTCCCCGGCGGGCAGGTCCAGCCGGGCGAGGCGCTTGGGGTCGGCAAGGATGTACACGCCGGTGACAAGTCCGTCGACGACTGTGAAGGCCATGACCGAGACGGGCTTTCCCTCGGGCGCGGTGACCACGCCCACCGTGCCGTTGACCAGCACCGGGTGGCTGTGCACGGCGAGCCGGGCGAACAGCGCGGCCTGTTCGGCGACGGTCCGCGCCCCACGTACGAACTTGGAGGCGGCCGCGCCGCGGACCAGGGCACCCGCGTCGGCGCGCAGCTCCACGTCCGGGTGGAGCAGGGCGAGCAGCGCCTCGAAGTCGCCGCCGCGCGAGGCGGCCAGCCAGGCGTCGACCACCTGCCGCTGCCGGCCGAGGTCGGGGTCGGCCGCCGGGGTGGCGCCCTGCACCCGGCGGCGGGCCCGGCTGGCCAGCTGGCGGGTGGCGGCCGGGGTGCGCTCCACGATCGCGGCGATGCCGTCGAAGGGCACGGCGAACATGTCGTGCAGGACGAACGCCAGCCGCTCGGCGGGCTCCAGCGTCTCCAGGACGACGAGGAGCGCGAGACCGACCGAGTCGGCCTCCAGCACCTCCTTCTCGGGGTCGACCTCGGAGAGCGGACGGATCAACGGATCCGGCACGAACGTCTCGTCCATCGGCTGCTCGCGGCGCGCGGTGCGTGAGCGCAGCAGGTCCAGGCAGACCCGTCCGACGACCGTGGTCAGCCAGCCGCCGAGGTTCCTGATCTCGTCCGCGTCACTGCGGCCGAGCCGCAGCCACGCCTCCTGGACCGCGTCCTCCGCCTCGGCGAGCGAGCCGAGCATCCGGTAGGCCACCGCGCGCAGGTGCCCGCGGTGCTCCTCGAAGCGTTCGGCGAGGAGGTCGGTGCCGTTCATGGGGTCCCGTTCCGGTTGAAGGTCGTCGTGGCGGGGGCTACACGCTGAACAGTTCGAAGGCCACCGCGGGCTTCCCGCCGAAGCGTTCGCCGGTGGCGGTGGCCGTCGTGGTCAGGAAGTCACGGGCGTACGTCTCGGGCTCCTGCTCGGTCAACGCCTCGATGTAGGTGCGGTGTTCGAGCAGGGAGCGCACCGCGCGCTCCAGGCCGGCCGTGGCGTCCACGGCGTGTGTGGGGCTGCTGGACCCGGCCACAGCCACCCAGCGGACGCCGTTCCAGGGCTCCAGCCCCTGTTCGGCGAGCTCCGGGAATATCCAGCGGTTGCCCGCGTCGGCGGTGGCGTCGAGCGTGGCACGGCCCACGGCGACGTGATCGGGGGTGTTCCAGGCGGTGCCGCCCCAGGTGTCGCGGTGGTTGAGGGTGATGACGAGTTCGGGGCGGTGGCGGCGGATCGCCGCCGCGATGTCACGGCGGAGCGCGGGACCGTACTCGACGACTCCGTCCCGGTGACCGAGGAACTCCACGGTGGTGACCCCGACGACCGCGGCGCTCGCTCGCTGCTCGCGCTCGCGCAGCGGGCCGCAGGCGGCGGGGTCGAGGGTGTCGATGCCCGCCTCCCCCCGGGTCGCCAGGACATAGGCGACCTCGCGGCCGGCATCCGTCCAGGCGGCCACGGCTGCCGAGCACCCGTACTCGAGGTCGTCGGGGTGCGCAACCACGGCGAGGGCCCGCTGCCAGTCGTCGGGCAGGGGCTGGAACTGGGTGATCTTCGGCTCGCTCATGGGCGCAGACTATGCCGCCCTGTCCCGATGGCAACTCCTTTTACCGGACGACCCGTTGTCTCGTGCGTGCGGAGGACATCCGTCACCGGTCGCCAGGCCGACGGCGACCCGTGGCCGACGGCCCCGACCATGACGGTCGGCTGTGCCGCGCCCGCTAGCTGCTGGTGACGGCGGTGCGGGGGGTCTCGTCGACGTGGAGGGTGAAGACGTCGGGGCGGGCGTAGTGGCCGGTGGTGTCGAGGTCGAAGCGGGCGCGGGCGAGATCGTGGAGGTCGAGTTCGGCGGTCAGGATTCCCTCGCCGTCGCGCAGCGGGCCGGCGAGGACCTCGCCGAGCGGGGAGACGATGACGGATCCGCCGCCGATCAGGACGGTGTCGGGTGCGTCGCCCTGGACGGGGTGGAGGTCGGCGGGCAGGGCGTCGCGGCGCAGGTACTGGCCGGCGCTGAGGACGAAGCAGCGGCCCTCCAGGGCGATGTGACGCATGGTGGCCTGCCAGGCGTCGCGGTCGTCGACGGTCGGTGCGCACCACAGGTCGACGCCCTTGCCGTACATCGCGGTGCGCAGGAGCGGCATGTAGTTCTCCCAGCAGATGGCCGCGCCGAGGCGGGCGCTGCCGGTGTCGACGACGGGGAGGGTGGAGCCGTCGCCCTGGCCCCACAGGTAGCGTTCGGCGGCGGTGGGCACGAGCTTGCGGTGCAGGCCCAGGTAGCCGTCGGGGCCGAAGAAGAGCGCGACGCAGTACAGCGTGCCGCCCTGGCGTTCGACCGCGCCGACCACGGCGTGGCAGCCGAGCTCCCGGGTGACAGCGCCCAGGGTGTCGACCTCCGGGCCCGGGATCTCGATGGCGGCAGCGTGGTAGCGGCGGAAGAGGTCGCGGCCGGCCGGGGTGCGACTGCCGACGGTGATGCCGAAGTCCAGTCCCTTGGGGTAGCCGCCGATGAACGCCTCGGGGAGCACGATGACCTCGGCTCCCCGGCCGGCGGCCTCGCGGATGAGCTCTTCGGCCCGGGCCACCGCGGTCGGGGTGGCGAACAGTGGGGCTGCTGCCTGGACGACGGCGACGGTCATGATGCGGCCTGGCTCAGCTGAGGTCGTAGTCATGCTCCGACGCTAGAAACACCACCCATCATCCGGCAAGCTAATCTTTACGATGATCGACATCTATGAGACCGAATTCAGGAAGGCGGATCTCAACCTGCTGGTCGTCTTCGCCGCGCTCATGCGCGAGCGCAGCGTCACCCGGGCCGCCGCCGCCCTGCACCTGAGCCAGGGCGCCACCAGCGCCGCCCTCGGCCGCCTGCGCGGGCTCTTCGACGACGAGCTGTTCACCCGTACCCGCACGGGCATCGAGCCCACGCCGCGCGCCGTCGCACTGGCCCACCGCATCGAGCCGGCCCTCGGCCTGATCCACGGAGCCGTGACCGACCGGGACCGATTCGACCCGGCGACCACCCGGCGCACCTTCACCCTCGGCATGTCCGACGACCTGGAGGCGGCGCTGCTGCCCCGCCTGCTGACCTCCACGTCCGGACTGCCAGGCATCCGGCTCGCCGTGCGGCAGGCCAGCCGCAACACGGTCGCCGACATGATCGACCGCGGCGAGGTCGACCTCGGCGTGGCCGCCGCACCCGCACACCGCGCCGACCACCGCAGCCAGGACCTGTTCACCTCCGGCTACACCTGCCTGTTCAACCCCCGCCTCCTGCCGCTCCAGGCCCCGCTCACCCTCGAGGACTACCTGGCCCACCCTCACCTGCTGATCTCCTACGACGGTCGGCGCGGCATCGTCGACGACATCCTGGAAGCACGCGGACTCGACCGCCGGGTGATCGCCTCCACCACCCACTTCGCCGGAGCCGCCCTCCAGCTCGCGACCCTGCCCGCCGTAGCCACCGTTCCCGCCCACGCGGCCACCGTCTACGCCGCCTTGCTGGGACTGTCCGCGTCCGTGCCGCCCATCCCGATGCCCACGTACACCGTCAGCGCGATCTGGCACGGCAGCGTCGCCGACGACCCCGCCCACGCCTGGCTCCGCAGGCTCGTCGACACCACGGCCGGCGACGAAGGGTGAGGCCGCGTCCGGCCGTCGCTTCCCCGGGGATCAGGACTTGCTCGGCCGACTGCACGTCAGCAGTGCCTCACGCAACCAGCGCCCCACCGGCAGCGGTCTGTTCCAGCTCGCCCACCTCATGGGCGGACTGCTGATCACTGAGGGCGTGGCTTCGTTCGCTGCCTGTCGCCCGGCTCCAGACGTGAACGACGCAGCTGGGCCCATTGTCAGTGGTGGGCGGCAAGATGCGGGACATGACGACTTCTGCAGCAGTGATCGTGGATGCCGCCGCCTACGCGCAGGCGGTCGAGGATGCCGTGGGTGCGGCGGCTGCCTACTACGCAGGCGGTACTTCGCCGCTGGACGACGACGCCTACGACCTGCTGGTGCGCGCGATCACCGCATGGGAGGCCGGGCACCCGGACGAGGTGCTGCCCGACTCCCCCACCGGGAAGGTCGCCGGCGGGGTGGTCGAGGGCGATGTGCCGCACACGGTGCCGATGCTCAGCCTCGACAACGTGTTCTCCGCGGAGGAGTTCACCGCCTGGACGGCGTCGTTGACCCGCCGTGTCGGGCGTGAGGTCGTGCGGTTCAGCGTGGGGCCGAAGCTGGACGGGCTGGCGATCGCCGCCCGCTACCGCAGCGGCCGCCTCACCCAGCTGATCACCCGCGGTGACGGACAGGCCGGAGAGGACGTCTCGCACGCGATCGGCACCATAGAGGGGCTGCCCGAGACGCTGACCGAGCCGGTCACCGTAGAGGTGCGCGGCGAAGTCCTCATGACGAGCGCCCAGTTCGAGCACGCCAACGAGGTGCGCACGGCTCACGGCGGACAGCCGTTCGCCAATCCCCGCAACGCGGCCGCCGGCACACTGCGTGCAAAGGAGCGCGCCTACACGGCCCCGATGACGTTCTTCGGCTACAGCCTGCTGCCCGTGTCCGACACCGACCCAGCCCTCGCCGGGCGGCTGCGCACATGCGCCCACAGCGAACTGATGGAGCTGGCCGTCGAGTTCGGCATGCACACCAGCGCTCGGACCGCCGTCCCGGACGTCGTCGCCCAGAACCCCGAGCAGGTCCTGGCGCGGGTGAAGGAGATCGCCGCCGCGCGTGCGGAGCTGCCGTTCGGCATCGACGGGATCGTCATCAAGGCCGACCTGGCCGCCGACCAGCAGGCAGCCGGATCCGGCTCCCGCGCACCGCGTTGGGCGATCGCCTACAAGCTGCCGGCCGTGGAGAAGATCACCCGGCTGCTGGATGTGGAGTGGAACGTCGGCCGCACCGGGATCATCGCCCCACGCGCCATCCTCGAACCGGTCGTGATCGACGGCTCCACCATCACCTACGCCACGCTGCACAACCCGGCCGACATCACCCGCCGCGGCCTGCGCCTCGGCGACCGGGTCATGGTCCACCGAGCCGGAGACGTCATCCCCCGTATCGAGGCCCCGGTCACCCACCTGCGCACGGGCGGCGAAAAGCCCATCGAGTTCCCCGAGCAGTGCCCACGCTGCGGGTCCGGCATCGACACGAGCGAGGAACGCTGGCGGTGCGCACAGGGCCGCAACTGCCACCTGGTCGCCTCCCTCGCCTACGCCGCCGGCCGCGACCAGCTCGACATCGAGGGCCTGGGCACCACCCGCATCGTCCAGCTCGTCGACGCAGGCCTGGTCACCGATCTCGCCGACCTGTTCACCCTCGAGCGCGAACAGTTGCTCGGCCTGGAACGGATGGGCGACACCAGCACCGACAACCTGCTCATCGCGATCAGCAAGGCCAAGGAGCAGCCCCTGTCACGCGTGCTGTGCGCGCTCGGCGTCCGCGGCACCGGCCGCTCCATGTCCCGGCGCATCGCACGCCACTTCGCCACCATGGACAACATCCGCGCCGCCGACGCCGAAGCAATGCAGCAGGTCGAGGGCATCGGAGCAGAGAAGGCCCCCTCGATCGTCACGGAACTCGCCGAACTCGCCCCACTCATCGACAAGCTCGCTGCCACCGGAGTCAACATGACCGAGCCCGGCGCCACGCCTCCCGCAGCCCCCGCCTCCGGCCCGGACGGTGCGGCCGCCGCTCCGACGGAGGCAGGACCCCTGGCGGGGATGACCGTGGTGGTCACCGGCGCGATGACAGGGGCCCTGGAGAAGCTCTCCCGCAACGAGATGAACGAACTCGTCGAACGAGCCGGAGGGCGCTCCTCCTCCGGTGTCTCCAAGAAGACGACCCTCGTCGTCGCGGGTGAAGGGGCCGGCTCCAAGCGCGCCAAGGCCGAGCAACTCGGCATCCGCCTCGCCACCCCGGAGGAGTTCGCCACCCTGGTCGCCGACCTCCTCGCCTGAGGGGCCGGCGATCAATTGAGTACGCGTACTCACGCCTTGCCGGGCATCCGCGCCCATCCGCGGCGCCCAGCAGGGGAAATACCGTCCCCGTATGCCTGAGGAGACCGAACCAACCCGCACCACCACCGCTCCGACCGAGTCCGGGAGCCCCTCATCCGTTCTCAGGGCTCTCGGATGCGGTTGCCTGACACTCGTCGGAGTCGTACTCGTGGTGGTCGTCCTGCTCGCATCGGGCTCATGGGGGTCGACGGAGCTGCCCCGCGTCGCGCCCGAGGACATGGCGAGCCGCGCCTTCCAGCGTTCCCAGGAGGCGTACGACGTCCTGGGGTTCAGGCGCCCTGTGGCAGCGGGAGTCGAGGACATCGGCGTCAGCACGGAGAACACCTTCGGCTCCACCTTCTGCTACGACGGGGGCCTGCTCGGGTTGGAGGACAAGACCGTCGACGGCGCCTACTCGATGAGTCACAGCTGGGCGCTGGACCACGTGCCCGCGAGCCAGGCCGTCCCCGGCCTGCGCCGACTGCACCAGCACCTGGCGGACAACGGCTGGAAGGTCACGTCCTACCGTGAGGGCACGCACGGCAGGGACTGGTTCCTGTTCGTCCAGCGGGACGGCGGGGACGAGCGGATGTCCTTCACCTGGTTCCCGGACCGGGAGTACTTCACCGGCGGCGCCACCGTGCCCTGCGCCCACGACCCGGCGTGGAAGGACGGCGACGTCGGCCCGGCCGAGGCCGACCAGATGCCACCCGTCCTCCGGCCGACCCAGCGGGGCTAGGAGACAATCCGGCCTCGCCTTGCGCGTCGGCGTCGCTGTTACAAGACAGCGACAAAGCCCCGATGAACGCCTGCCTCCGCCGTGACGTCGTTTCTAGTGACCACGCCAATCGACATGTAGCTCTCCTTTGGCGCGAAATACTGTTCTCACCATAGAAACGGACAGATCTGTGATGACTTCGAAGCGTCGCTCCCTGCGTACGGCCGTCGTCGGCGCCCTCGGCACGGTCTCCCTGGCCATTGCCGGCACCGCGGTAGCGGCCGGCCCCGTCGCGTACGCCGCATCTCCCGGTGTCGTCGCGCACAAGGCCCCGGCCCCCAGGTCCGGCATCACTGCCACGCCGTCGGCGTCCTCGGTCCGCGCCTGGCAGTTGTTCCGGGTCACGGGCAAGACCACCGGCCTCAAGGCGGGCAGCAAGGTGACCCTGCAGCAGAAGCAGCACGGCAAGTGGGTCAGCCTGCCCGCATCCACGCCCGTCTCGCGGACCGGCTCCTACTCGCTCGGCGTCAAGCTCGGACTGAAGGGCAAGAACGACCTGCGCGTCGTCAGCGGCAGCACGACCTCACCGGTCTTCAACGTGACGGTCCGCTGAGCCCGCCCCGGCATCGAGGGGGGCTGTACCTCCGTTCCCCCACTGTCCGTTGCCTCACGCCTCGTCGCGGGTCAGGGCGAGGAGCCGGTCCAGGACCCGGGGTGCGCCGGTGCGCAGGCCGTCGTGTTCGAACTCGTCGGTGACCCAGGTGCGCAGGCCCCGGACGGTGCGGGCGGTCTCCAGGGAGTGCGCGGTGTCCACGTACATGTCGTCGTGGTAGACCGCTGCGGCGACCGGGACCTCGTTGGCGGCGAGGCGGGCGGGGTCGTACAGGGGCTGCCAGTCGGTGCGGGCGGCGAGCAGTTCGGCGGTCTCGCGCAGGGGGCGCAGGACCGGGTCGGCGTCGAACATCCAGGGGTGGACCGTCTCGCCCGTGAACAGCACCGGAGCGTCACCGGCGAGCGCCTTGGCCGCGTCGAACTGCGGGAACTCGGCGCGGACCCGTTCGGCGGCCCAGGCGGTGGGGCGCGCGTCCTGGCCGTAGATCGTCTCGTGCACGAGGGCGTACAGCGGGTGTCCGGCGTACGACAGCAGGCTCCGCACCTGTTCCTGGAAGGCATCGGACAGGTCGGGGCCGGCGGGAGTGCGCACGAAGGCGTCCTCCAGGAGGTGGTGCAGGCGGTGGCTGCCGTCGCTCGTGCCGAGCATCAGGCCGAGGGACTGGAAGGCCTCCACGGTGAAGCGGTAGCCGCCCGGCAGGACGACGTCGTGGGTGAGGAGGTGGTCGGCGATGCGGCGGGCCCGCTCCACGTCCTGGGGGTAGCGGGCGTAGTGCGCGGCGACCTTGCGTTCGATGCGCGGGTAGGCGGCGCGGTAGACGTCGTCGGCGTGGGCGTCGAGGGAGGGCAGGCCGCCGGTGACAACGGCGGTCTCCAGGCCCTCGGGGGCCAGGGAGAGGTACGACACCGTGCAGAAGCCGCCGAAGCTCTGGCCGAGCACGGTCCAGGGAGCACCGCCCGTCACCTCGGGGCGGATCGCCTCGCAGTCGCGGACGATGGAGTCGGCGCGGAACCGGGTCAGGTAGCCGGCCTGCTCGGTGGGACCGCCGCGCAGGGGCAGCGTCTGCCGGGTGGCGGGCGTGGAACGGCCGGTGCCGCGCTGGTCGAGGAGGAGGACGCGGTAGTCGTTCAGTGCGCGGTCGAGCCAGGCCTGCCGTCCGACGAAACGATTCGCCCCGAATCCGGGACCGCCCTGCAGATACAGCAGCCACGGCAGGTCCTGCCCCGCCTTGTCGCTCGCGACGACCTCACGGGCGTACAGCTCGACGGTCTCGCCGCCCGGGTCGCCGTGGTCGAGGGGCACGGTGAAGTGGCGGTCGGTGAGGACGACGCCGGGCTGGCGGTAGGTGAGGCTCAACGGGTCTCCCGGGACGGATGGGACGGACGCGTCCCAGTTCAGCACATGGACGGCCGTGGGCCGAGCCCCTGGATCATGGATTGTTACTGAACCTCTGGTCAGCGGGCGGCGAGGCTGGAGCGGCGCACCACCAGCTCCGGCTGGAGCACCACACGCCGGTGCTCATGGGCGGCGGGTCCGCCCTCGATCTCGGTCTCCTCCAGCAGCAGCTCCGCGGCGAGGGCGCCCATGGTGACCGCGGGCTGGCGGACCGAGGTCAGCGGTACGGCGGCCGCGGCCGCGAACTCGATGTCGTCGTAGCCGACGATCGCGAGGTCGTCGGGGACGGTGACGCCGGCCGCGTACATGGCCTGGAGCACGCCGAGGGCGAGCAGGTCGTTGGCGCAGAAGACGGCCGTGGGGCGGTCCGCGAGACCGAGCAGGCGGGCGCCCGCGTCCCGGCCGGCGGCCACGTCGAGGCGCTCGGTGGGCAGTTCACGCAGGGCGTCGGGCCCGAGCCCGGCCTCGGCGAGGGCGTTCAGGGCGCCGGTGCGGCGGTCGCGCACCTGGTTGAGTCCCGGCGGGCCGCTGACATAGGCGATGAAGCGGTGCCCGGCGTCCACCAGATGCCGGACGGCGAGGGCGCCGCCCGCCACGTCGTCCACGGAGACGGAGCACTCGGTGGTGCCCTCGGCGACCCGGTCGACCAGCACGAACGGGATACCGTGCCGACGGAAGGTCTCGATGTTGCGGCCGGTGGCGTCGGCCGGGGTGAGCAGCACGCCGCGCACCCGCTGTTCGGCGAAGAGCGACAGGTAGTCGGCCTCCTCGGCCGCGTTCTGCGCGCTGCGGACGCCGACTTCGCGGTGCACGACACGCACGGCCCGGAGGCCCTGGCCTGTGCGTGAACGCGCTCGGCGGTATGGATCCGGGCTTCGTACTGCAGTGACGTAGGGGGATACA